>NZ_JBTWMV010000030.1:0-84951 GCF_054850255.1 Streptomyces sp. 7R007
GGGAGCAGGCCGCCCGTCGGCCGGGTTCGGCCCTGGACCAGGGGGTTCAGCCCTGGACCAGGGTGACGTCCTGGTGTGCGGCCGCGTGGAGGTGCGGGAGCGGCAGGAGGCCCTGCTGGCGCAGCTCCATGATCGTGGCCTCGACCTCGACCGTGCCGGCGGTGAGCCCGGCCGAGGACGGCGTGCCCGTGTTCTCCCAGCGGTGGTCCGTGCCGTCGCACACCGCGCGGGTGCCGCCGATGCCGTACCGGACGGTCGACGTGCTCTGCCGGACGGAGGAGCTGACGAAGACCGGCCCGGTGCCGGCGAGGCAGCGGTAGGTGCCGGAGAGGGTGACGGTGCCGTCCGCGGCGATACGGCCGGTCGGGTCGATGGTGACCGTCTCGTACGGCGTGACCGGGTCCGCGGCGGCGGGCGCGGCGGGGGCGGCGGCGAGCAGCAGGGCGGCGACGCCGAGAGCGGGGCGCAGGGCGGGGCGCAAGGACATGGGAAACCTCCTGGGATGGGGTCTCCACTGGTACCGAACCCGCGCGCCCGCACGCGGATACGTCACCCCTTCGGTGGCGAGTTGGCCCCGAGGGTCGTGGAACCGTCCGGGAGTTGTCCGCGTGTTGTCACGCTTCACGGTGAGCCGTTCCGCCGGGTTCACGGCAGGAGCATCGTCTTGGGCAGAGGGACCCGCACGGGTGGTCCCGACCGACGTGGAGGTGCGCCATGTGCGACCGCCGGACCTCGTGCCCTTCCTCCGACACCACCGCCCCGCACGTCGTGGCCGCCCACCCCGAGCAGGGCTGGAGCCTGCTGTGCGACGGCGCGATCGTCTTCGACGACAGCGGTGAGCTTACCGCCGACGGCCGGATCGTGGCCCCGCACCGGGCGCCGGCCGAGCGCCTGGCCGTCGCCGCCTGAAGCAGCGCGACCGGCTCCGGCTAGGGCAGCACCGCGAAGCCGTCGAGTTCCACCCTCGCCCGCTCGTCCCACAGGCGTACGACCTCGACGACCGCCATCGCCGGATAGTCACGGCCCGCCAGCTCCCGCCACAGGCGCCCCAGTTGGGCGGCATGTCTGCGATAGGCGGCGACGTCCGTGGCGTAGACGGTGACCCGGGCGAGGTCGGCCGGGGTGCCGCCGGCGGCCGCGAGGGCGGCGAGGAGGTTGGCGAGGGCCGTGCCGAACTGCTCGGGCAGCGTGTCCCCGACGATCTTGCCGTCGGCGTCGAGGGCGGTCTGGCCGGCCAGGAAGACCACGCGGGAGCCGGTGGCGACGACGGCGTGCGAGAAGCCGGTGGGCGGGGACAGCTCGGGCGGGTTGACGCGTTCGATGCTCACCGCGCCTCCTGGTGGCGGTACAACTCCTTGGCGATGACGGCCCGTTGGACCTCGCTCGCCCCTTCGTAGATGCGCGGCGCCCGCACCTCGCGGTACAGGTGCTCCAGCAGGTGGCCGCGTTGCAGCGCCCGCGCCCCGTGCAGCTGGACCGCCGTGTCGACGACGTACTGCGCGGTCTCGGTGGCCAGCAGCTTCGCCATCGCCGCGCGCCGGGGGACGTCCGGGGCCCCTTCGTCGTACGCCGTCGCCGCCGCGTACACCATGAGGCGGGCCGCCTCCGTGCGCAGGGCCATCTCGGCGACCTGGTGGGCGACCGTCTGCAGGTCCTTCAGCTTGCCGCCGAACGCCTCACGTCGCGCCGTGTGCGCGAGGGTCGCGTCGAGGGCGGCCTGCGCCATGCCGACGGCGAAGGCGCCGACGCTGGGGCGGAACAGGTTGAGGGTGCCCATGGCGACGCGGAAGCCGTGGTCGGCCTCGCCGAGCACGTCGTCGCCGGTCACCGGGACGGCGTCGAAGCGCAGGGCGCCGACGGGGTGCGGGGAGAGCAGGTCGAGGGGGCTGCCGGTGAGGCCGGGGCGGTCGGCGGGGACCAGGAAGGCGGTGACGCCGCGGGCGCCGGCGCCGGGGGTGGTGCGGGCGAAGACGGTGTAGAAGTCGGCCTCGGGGGCGTTGGAGATCCAGCACTTCTCGCCGGTCAGGCGCCAGCGGGAGGCGCCGTCCGGGCGGGCCGCCAGCGACAGCGCCGCGGCGTCCGAGCCTGCGCCCGGCTCGCTCAGCGCGAAGGCCGCCACCGTGGTGCCCGCGCACACGCCCGGCAGCCAGCGGTCGCGCTGGGCCGGGGTGCCGTACGCGTGGACGGGGTGGGCGCCCAGGCCCTGGAGGGCGAGCGCGGTCTCGGCCTCCGTGCAGGCCTGGGCGAGGGACTCGCGCATCAGGCAGAGGTCGAGCGCACCGGAGGCGAACAGCCGCCGAAGCAGGCCGAGCCGGCCGAGTTCGGCGGTCAGCGCACGGTTGACGTGACCACGTTCGCCCTTCTCCGCGAGCGGGCGCAGCAGGTCCGCGGCCTGGGCGCGCAACTGGGCACACCAGGCGATCTGTGATGGTTCGAGCGAGAATGCGGGCATCGCCGGTCCCCTCTCTGCCCAGGACCCCACCACGATATCGCGCACCGTTGACTGTCGTCACGAACACGATACGCTCGATCTGCGACCCCACCACGACGCCCACCAGGCAAGGGGGGAACGGCCATGAACGTCTCGGCCCACGTCGACACCTTCGCGCGCGACCACCTCCCGCCGCCGGAGGAGTGGCCCGTACTCCGCTTCGACCTGCCCGAGCTGCGCTACCCCGATCGGCTGAACTGCGCCGCCGAGCTGCTGACCGGCCCCGACCCGGCACGCCCCGCCTTCCACACGCCGGACGGCCCCTCGTGGACGTACGGCGACCTCCGCGCCCGCGTGGACCGGCTCGCGCACCTGCTCACCCGGGACCTCGGCGTCGTTCCCGGCAACCGCGTGCTGCTGCGCGGCCCGACCACGCCGTGGCTCGCGGCCTGCTGGCTGGCGGTGCTGAAGGCCGGCGGGATCGCCGTGACCGTGCTGGCCCAGCAGCGGCCGCACGAGCTGGCCACGGTGTGCGAGATCGCCCGCGTCGGACACGCGCTGTGCGACATCCGGGCCGTCGACGACCTCGCCAAGGCCGAGATACCGGGCCTGCGCATCGCGACCTACGGCGGCGACGCCCCCGACGACCTGCTGCGGCGCCCGGCGCCCGAGGGGCCGTACGAGGCGGTGGACACCGCGGCCGACGACGTGGCGCTGATCGCGTTCACGTCCGGGACGACCGGCCGCCCCAAGGGGTGCATGCACTTCCACCGGGACGTGCTCGCCATAGCCGACACCTTCTCCGCCCATGTGCTGCGCCCCCAGGGGGACGACGTGTTCGCCGGCAGCCCGCCCCTGGGCTTCACCTTCGGCCTCGGCGGCCTGGTGGTCTTCCCGCTGCGGGCCGGCGCCAGCGCCCTGCTGCTGGAACAGGCCGGGCCCAGGCAGCTGCCGCCCGCGATCGCCGAGCACCGCGTCTCCGTGCTGTTCACCGCGCCGACCGCCTACCGCGCGATGCTCGACGACCTCGACGCCCACGACGTCTCCTCGCTGCGCCGCTGCGTCTCCGCCGGCGAGAACCTCCCCGCGGCCACCTGGCACGCCTGGCACGAGCGCACCGGCCTGCGCCTGATCAACGGCATCGGCGCCACCGAGCTGCTGCACATCTTCATCTCCGCGGCCGACGAGGAGATCAGACCCGGCACGACCGGGGTGCCGGTGCCGGGATGGCACGCGCGCGTGCAGGACGACAACGGCGCCCCCGTGCCCGACGGCGAGCCCGGGCTGCTCGCCGTCCAGGGCCCCGTCGGCTGCCGCTACCTCGCCGATCCGCGCCAGCGGCAGTACGTGCGCGACGGCTGGAACATCACCGGGGACACCTACGTCCGCGACCCGGACGGCTACTTCCGGTACGTCGCCCGCGCCGACGACATGATCATCTCGGCCGGGTACAACATCGCCGGGCCGGAGGTGGAGGAGGCGCTGCTGCGTCACCCGGACGTGGTCGAGGCGGCGGTCGTGGGGCGGCCCGACGAGGCCCGCGGACAGGTGGTCGTCGCCTACGCCGTCCTCAAGGAGGGCGCCGAAGGCGACGCCGAGGCGCTGCGCGCCTTCGTGAAGTCGGAACTGGCGCCGTACAAGTGCCCGCGCGAGATCGTCTTCCTGGACGCGCTGCCCCGCACGGCGACCGGCAAGCTGCAGCGCTTCAGACTGCGCACCCGTGGTGACCGGCAGTGAACCCGACGACCTAAGATGATCAACGTGTCCGACCAGCATGCACCACGGTCTCTCATCGTCACGCTCTACGGCGCCTACGGCCGCTTCGTCCCGGGTCCCGTGCCCGTCGCGGAGCTGATCCGGCTGCTGGCCGCGGTCGGCGTGGACGCGCCCTCCGTACGCTCGTCGGTCTCCCGCCTCAAACGGCGCGGACTGCTGCTGCCGGCCCGCACCGCCGAGGGCGCGGCCGGGTACGAACTCTCGCCGGACGCCCGCCAGTTGCTCGACGACGGTGACCGTCGCGTGTACGCCACGGCGCCGCCCGAGGACGAGGGCTGGGTGCTCGCGGTGTTCTCGGTGCCGGAGTCGGAGCGGCAGAAGCGGCACGTGCTGCGCTCCCGGCTGGCCGGCCTCGGCTTCGGCACGGCGGCACCCGGCGTGTGGATCGCGCCGGCGCGGCTGTACGAGGAGGCCCGGCACACCCTGCAGCGGCTGCGCCTGGAGGCGTACGTCGACTTCTTCCGCGGCGAGCACCTCGGCTTCGCCGCCACCGCCGAGGCGGTCGCCCGCTGGTGGGACCTGGCGGCGATCGCCAAGGAGCACGAGGCGTTCCTCGACCGCCACGCGCGCGTGCTGGAAGCCTGGGAGCGGCGGGCGGACACCCCCGCGGAGGAGGCCTACCGCGACTACCTGCTCGCCCTGGACTCCTGGCGCCACCTCCCCTACACCGATCCCGGCCTGCCCGCCCGGCTGCTGCCCGAGGGCTGGCCCGGCGCCCGTTCCACCGCCGTCTTCCGGGGCCTGCACGCGCGGCTGAGGGACGCGGGGGCGGCGTTCGTGGGCGTATGACCGATGTGACCCTCGTGTGACCCCGGCCACACCTTCCGTCACTCACGCAACCCTCAGGTTCTTCTATACCTCTTCTCAAGTTTCTTACCTAGCGTTCGGCGAGCCGACCGCCAGGCAGAGAAAGAGGACTGTTGCGCATGACCATCACGGCAAGGGCTCAGGGAGCCACCGTCTGGCTCACCGGACTGCCGAGCGCGGGCAAGACGACCATCGCCCGCCATCTCGGCGAACGCCTCAAGGCCGAGGGTCACCGCGTGGAGATACTCGACGGCGACGAGATACGCCGCTTCCTGTCGGCGGGCCTCGGCTTCAGCCGCGAGGACCGCAACACCAACGTCCAGCGCATCGGGCTGGTCTCCGAGGTCCTCGCGCGCAACGGCGTGCTGTCCGTCGTCCCCGTGATCGCGCCCTACGCCGACAGCCGCGAGGCCGTCCGCAAACGGCACGACGCCAGCTCGACGCCGTACATCGAGGTGCACGTGGCCACGCCGGTCGAGGTGTGCAGCGAGCGGGACGTGAAGGGCCTGTACGCCCGGCAGGCCGCCGGTCACCTCAAGGGGCTCACCGGGGTCGACGACCCGTACGAGCCGCCGGCCGACCCGGACCTGGTGCTGCCGACCCAGACGCAGACCCCGCAGGAGTCGGCCGACGCCGTGTACGCGGTGCTGGCGGAGCGGGGGCTGGTGTGAGCACGGCGACCCACGACAAGGGCTTCGCCCTCTCGCACCTGGACGCGCTGGAGTCCGAGGCGGTGCACATCTTCCGCGAGGTGGCGGGCGAGTTCGAGCGGCCGGTGATCCTGTTCTCCGGCGGCAAGGACTCCATCGTCATGCTGCACCTGGCGCTGAAGGCGTTCGCCCCGGCGCCGGTGCCGTTCTCGCTGCTGCACGTCGACACCGGGCACAACTTCCCCGAGGTCCTGGAGTACCGCGACCGCACGGTGGCCGCGCACGGGCTGCGGCTCCATGTGGCCTCCGTACAGGACTACATCGACCGGGGTGTGCTGCGCGAACGTCCCGACGGCACCCGCAACCCGCTGCAGACGCTGCCGCTGACGGAGAAGATCCAGAGCGAACGGTTCGACGCGGTCTTCGGCGGGGGACGCCGGGACGAGGAGAAGGCGCGGGCCAAGGAGCGGGTGTTCAGCCTGCGGGACGAGTTCTCGCAGTGGGACCCGCGCCGTCAGCGCCCCGAGCTGTGGAACCTCTACAACGGCCGGCACGCCCCCGGCGAGCACGTCCGCGTCTTCCCGCTGTCCAACTGGACCGAGCTGGACGTGTGGCAGTACATCGCCCGCGAGGAGATCGAACTGCCCGGCATCTACTACGCCCACCACCGCGAGGTGTTCCGCCGCCACGGCATGTGGCTGACGGCCGGCGAGTGGGGCGGCCCGAAGGACGGCGAGACCGTCGAGAAGCGGCGCGTGCGCTACCGCACCGTCGGCGACATGTCCTGCACCGGCGCGGTGGACTCCGACGCCGACACCATCGAGAAGGTGATCGCGGAGATCGCCGCCTCCCGGCTCACCGAGCGCGGCGCCACCCGGGCCGACGACAAGCTCTCCGAGGCCGCGATGGAAGACCGCAAGCGCGAGGGGTACTTCTAGTGACGACGATCGACACGCTGCGGTTCGCCACCGCCGGTTCCGTCGACGACGGCAAGTCCACGCTGGTGGGCCGGCTGCTGCACGACTCCAAGTCGGTGCTGGTCGACCAGCTGGAGGCCGTCGAGCGCGCCTCGCTCGGCCGCGGCCAGGACGCGCCCGACCTGGCGCTGCTGACCGACGGCCTGCGGGCCGAGCGCGAGCAGGGCATCACCATCGACGTCGCCTACCGCTACTTCGCCACGCCCAAGCGCCGGTTCATCCTCGCCGACACCCCCGGCCATGTGCAGTACACCCGCAACATGGTCACCGGCGCCTCCACCGCCGAGCTCGCGATCATCCTGGTCGACGCCCGCAACGGCGTCGTCGAGCAGACCCGCAGGCACGCGGCCGTGGCCGCCCTGCTGCGGGTTCCGCACGTGGTCCTCGCCGTCAACAAGATGGACCTGGTCGGCTACGAGGAGCAGGTGTTCGAGCGGATCGTCGAGGACTTCGCGGGCGACGCGGCCGAGCTGGGCCTGCCCGGCTTCACCCCGGTCCCCGTCTCGGCCCTGGCCGGCGACAACGTCGTGGACCGCTCGGCGCACATGGACTGGTACGCCGGCCCGGCCCTGCTGGAGCTCCTGGAGAACGTCCCCGTGGGCGCCGAGGCGACCGACGCCCCGGCCCGCTTCCCGGTGCAGTACGTGATCCGGCACGGCGAACAGCGGCACTACGCCGGGCAGTTGGTGTCGGGCTCGCTGCGCGTCGGCGACCGCGTCACCGTGCACCCGTCCGGCGCGACGTCCGCGATCACCGGCATCGACGTGCTGGGCACGCCGGTCGAGGCGGCGTACGCGCCGCAGTCCGTCAGCGTGCGCCTCGCCGACCAGCGGGACGTCTCCCGCGGCGACATGATCACGGCGGGCCCCGAGGTCCCGGCGCTCACGCAGGACGTCCGGGCGGCCGTGTGCCACCTGGCCGACCGGCCGCTGCGGGTCGGCGACCGGGTGCTCGTGCGGCACACCACCCGGACCGTCAAGGCGGTCGTCAAGGACCTGGCGGGCGCCGCCGAGCTGTCGGCGAACGACCTGGGCCGCATCGCCCTGCGCACCGCCGAGCCGCTGGCGCTCGACGACTACGCGCTCTCCCGCCGCACGGGGGCGTTCATCCTGATCGACCCGGCCGACGGCGCGACGCTCACCGCCGGCATGGCGGATCTCACCGCCCCAGTGTGAGCCGGGGTTTGGGGGCGTCCGTCCGCCCGGTCTGCGGACTGCGGCTGCCCGCCCGGTACGGCGCCGGCCAGACGGCGCCCGGACCCTCGTAGCCCTGCTCGGCCGCCGCGTGCAGCGTCCAGTGCGGGTCGTACAGGTGCGGGCGGGCGAGCGCGCACAGGTCCGTACGGCCCGCCAGGATCAGGGAGTTGACGTCGTCCCAGGAGGAGATCGCGCCCACCGCGATGACGGGGACGCCGGCCTGGTGCCGGATCCGGTCGGCGTACGGCGTCTGGTACGACCGCCCGAACTCCGGCCGCTCCTCGGCCACGACCTGCCCGGTGGAGACGTCGACCGCGTCGACGCCGTGCGCGGCGAAGGCGCGGGCGATCTCCACGGCGTCCTCGGCCGTGGTTCCACCGTCCGCCCAGTCGGTGGCGGAGATGCGGACCGTCATGGGCCGTTCCTCCGGCCACACGCCCCGGATGGCGTCGAAGACCTCCAGCGGGAAGCGGAGCCGTTTCTCCAGCGAGCCGCCGTAGGCGTCGGTGCGGCGGTTGGTGAGCGGGGAGAGGAAGCCGGAGAGCAGGTAGCCGTGCGCGCAGTGCAGTTCGAGGAGGTCGAACCCGGCGCGCGCGGCACGCCAGGCGGCCGCCGTGAACTGCTCGCGGATGTCGGTGAGCTGGGCGCGGGTCAGCTCGCGCGGGGTCTGGCTGCCGGGCTTGTACGGCAGCGCGGAGGCGGCGACCAGGGGCCAGTTGCCGTCGGGCAGCGGTTCGTCCATGCCCTCCCACATCAGCCGGGTCGAGCCCTTGCGGCCGCTGTGCCCGAGCTGCACGCCGATCGCGGTGCCGGGTGACTGACGGTGCACGAACTCGACGACGCGCTTCCACGCCTCGCCCTGCCGGCCGGTGTAGAGGCCGGCGCAGCCGGGGGTGATGCGGCCCTCCGCGCTGACGCACACCATCTCGGTCATGACGAGTCCGGCGCCGCCGAGGGCGCGGGCGCCGAGGTGGACGAGGTGGAAGTCGCCGGGGACGCCGTCGGTGGCCGAGTACATGTCCATCGGCGAGACGACGACCCGGTTGCGCAGGGTCAGGCCGCGCAGCCGCAGCGGCGTGAACATGGGCGGGGTGCCGGGCGGGCAGCCGAACTCGCGCTCCACGGAGGCGGTGAAGCCGGCGTCGCGCAGGCGCAGGTTGTCGTGTGTGACGCGGCGGCTGCGGGTGAGCAGGTTGAAGGCGAACTGGCGGGGCGGCTGGTCGAGGTAGAGGCCCAGGTTCTCGAACCACTCCAGGCTGGCCCGTGCGGCGCGCTGGGTGGAGGCGACGACGGGCTTGCGCTCCTCCTCGTAGGCCGTGAGCGCCTGCTTGAGCGTGGGCTGTTCCTCAAGGCAGGCGGCGAGGGCGAGGGCGTCCTCGACGGCCAGCTTGGTGCCGGAGCCGATGGAGAAGTGGGCGGTGTGGGCGGCGTCGCCGAGGAGGACGACGTTGCGGTGCGACCAGTGCTCGTTGACGACCGTGCGGAAGGTGGTCCAAGCGGACTTGTTGGAGCGCAGCGGCCGGCCGCGCAGCGGTTCCGCGAAGATCTTGGCGCAGCGCTCGATCGACTCCTGGGTGTCGAGTTCGTCGAAGCCGGCGGCGCGCCAGACGTCCTCGTGCATCTCGACGATCACGGTGGAGGCGCCGGACGCATAGGGGTAGCCGTGCAGTTGCATGACCCCGTGTTCGGTCTCGGCGATCTCGAAGCGGAAGGCGTCGAAGGCGAAGTCGGCGGCGAGCCAGATGTAGCGGCAGTGGTGGGTGGCCACATGGGGGCGGAACACATGGGCGTAGGCGTCGCGGGTGGTGCTGTGCACACCGTCGGCGGCGATGACCAGGTCGTGGGTCTCGGCGAGCCGGTCGGGGCAGGGGGCCTCGGAGCGGAAGCGGAGGTCGACGCCGAGGCTGCGGCAGCGCTGGTGCAGGATCTCCAGGAGGCGTTTGCGGCCCAGGGCCGCGAAGCCGTGTCCGCCGGATGTGTGGCGTGCTCCTCTGTGGACGATGTCGATGTCGTCCCAGCGGGTGAAGTCCGCGCACATGGCCTCGTACACCACCGGGTCGGCGTGTTCGATGCCGCCGAGGGTCTCGTCGGAGAGGACCACGCCGAAGCCGAAGGTGTCGTCGGGGGCGTTGCGTTCCCAGACGGTGACCTCGCGGGCGGGGTCGAGGCGTTTCAGCAGGGCGGCGGCGTAGAGGCCGCCCGGCCCGCCACCGATCACGGCGACCTTCATGGTCACCGCCCCCGCCACTTGGGAGCCCGCTTCGCGGTGAACGCCGCGTGGAACTCGGCGTAGTCCTCGCCGTTCATCAGCAGGGCCTGCGTCGAGGCGTCCAGTTCGACGGAGGCGGCCAGCGGCATGTCCAGCTCCGCCGTCAGCAGCGCCTTGGTCTGGGCGTACGCCAGGGCCGGGCCGTCGGCCAGGCGGCGGGCCAGGGCCAGGGCGGCCGTGTCGGCGCCGCCCTCCTCGATGAGCTCGCTGATCAGGCCGATCCGCTCGGCCTCGGGGGCGCGGACGGGCTCGCCCAGCATCAGCAGCCGGGTGGCGTGGCCGAGGCCGACGACCCTCGGCAGCAGGTAGGCCGCCCCCATGTCGCCGCCGGACAGGCCCACCCGGGTGAACAGGAACGCGAACCGGGCCGAGGGGTCGGCCACCCGGAAGTCCGCCGCGAGCGCCAGCACCGCCCCCGCGCCGGCCGCCACGCCGTGCACCGCCGCGATCACCGGGAACGGGCACTCGCGTACGGCCCGCACGACCTGGCCGGTCATGCGGTTGAAGTCGAGGAGCTGGGCGGTGTCCATGGCGAGGGTGGCGCCGATGATCTCGTCGACGTCGCCGCCGGAGCAGAAGCCGCGGCCCTCGCCGGCGAGGACCAGGGCGCGCACGGACCGCTCGCGGGACAGTTCCGCGAGCAGGTCGCGCAGGTCGGCGTAGGCGCCGAAGGTGAGCGCGTTGAGCTTTTCGGGACGGGCGAGGGTGACGGTGGCGACGCCGTCGTCGAGCTCGACGCGCAGGTGGCCCCAGCGGGGGGTGCGGGCGGCGGAGCCGGTGAACGGACTCATGACGTGCGGCCTCCTCGGACGGTGGCGCGGACACGTATCGAAGTTATCACTCATTCGTGACTGTCGTCACGAGAGCAATACAGGCGGGATGTCGCCATGTCACCGCTCGTCAATAGACCGGTAACAGCGGGAGCAGCCGCGCGAGGCCGGGCGTTCTGCGGGGTAAGCCGCCCGGTATCGGGGCCGAAGGTCCCGAACGGCGACCGTCGGACGCCTCTGACGGGCGGCGCCGTACCCTTCATAAGGTCGAAAGCAGGACAGCCTGCTCATGAACGGAACCGCCTTGTACGATCGCCCCTCCGCCGCCTCCTGGCGCGTCGCGCTCCCGCACTCCGCCGCGGCGGTGCCCGTGGCCCGTGCGCTGGTGCGCACGGCGCTGGCCGAGCTGGAGCACGGGGCCGACTGCGACACCGCGGAGCTGCTCACGGCGGAGCTGGTCGCGAACGCCGTGGAGCACACCGCGGGCGACGCGCCGATAGAGCTCGTCGTGGAGCTGCTGCCCACCGGGTGCCAGGTCGAGGTGCACGACCCGGACCCGGCCCCGCCGGGCGATCTGACGAGCCCGGACCGCACGGCGCCGGACCCCTGGCAGGAGCACGGGCGCGGGCTGCTGCTGATCCGCGCGCTCAGCTCCTCCTGCGGCCATCGGACCACGGGGGCCGGGAAGGCCGTGTGGTTCCGGCTGCCGGTGGTGCCGCCGCAGCGGCGGCCGGCCTAGCCGGGGCCCGCGGTCAGGCCAGCGTCGCGACGAGGACCGCCTTGATCGTGTGCAGGCGGTTCTCCGCCTCGTCGAAGACCACGGAGTGCGCCGACTCGAACACCTCGTCGGTCACCTCCAGGGAGTCGAGGCCGTGGCGGTCGTGTATCTCCTGCCCGACCTTGGTGCCCAGGTCGTGGAAGGCCGGCAGGCAGTGCAGGAAGCGCACGTCCGGGTTCCCGGTGGCGCGCAGGACGTCCATCGTCACGGCGTACGGCGCGAGGGCGGCGATGCGCTCGTCCCAGACCTCCTTGGGCTCGCCCATGGAGACCCAGACGTCGGTGGCGACGAAGTCGGCCCCGAGGACGCCCTCGGCCACGGACTCGGTGAGCGTGACGCGCGCGCCGCTGGTCTCGGCCAGCTCGTGCGCCCGGTCGACGACCGGCTGGGCCGGCCAGTAGGTCTTCGGGGCGACGATCCGGACGTCCATGCCGAGCAGGGCCCCGGTGACCAGGTAGGAGTTGCCCATGTTGAAACGGGCGTCACCGAGGTAGGCGAGGGTCGTCCCGGTCACCGGCTTGGCGGTGTGCTCGGTCATCGTCAGCACGTCGGCGAGCATCTGGGTGGGGTGCCAGTCGTCGGTGAGGCCGTTGAAGACGGGCACGCCGGCGTAAGCGGCGAGCTCCTCCACCTTCTCCTGGCTGTCGCCGCGGTACTCGATGCCGTCGTACATCCGGCCCAGCACGCGCGCGGTGTCCTTCACGGACTCCTTGTGGCCGATCTGCGAGCCCGAGGGGTCCAGGTACGTCGTCGAAGCCCCCTGGTCGGCCGCGGCGACCTCGAACGCGCAGCGGGTGCGCGTCGAGGTCTTCTCGAAGATCAGCGCGATGTTCTTCCCGCTCAGGTACCGCGTCTCCGTCCCGGCCCGCTTCGCGGCCTTCAGCTCGGCGGCCAGCTCGACCAGACCGAGGAACTCCTCCCGGGTGAAGTCGAGCTCCTTGAGGAAGTGGCGGCCGGCGAGGGCGGTCGGAACTGTCGCCATGGGGCGCTCCAGGGATGCGGGAACAACGGGCCGTGGAAGTCTATACGATATTCAGCATTTATATGCACTACGCCGGACCGGCCGCGGCCACGGCCCTACGGCTGTCCGGCGGTACGGCGTCCGGCTACACGGCATTCGGCTACACGGCGGCCCGTTCGACCGGACAGCTCATGCAGCGCGGCCCGCCCCGGCCCCGGCCCAGCTCGCTGCCGGGGATCTCGATGACCTCGATGCCCTGCTTGCGCAGGTGGGTGTTGGTGGTGGCGTTGCGCTCGTAGGCGACGACGACGCCCGGCTCGACCGCGAGGACGTTGCAGCCGTCGTCCCACTGCTCCCGCTCGGCGGCGTGCACGTCCTGGGTCGCGGTCAGCACCCGGATCTCGCTCAGACCGAGCGCGGCGGCGATCGCGCGGTGCATGTGCTCCGGCGGGTGGTCGGTGACCTTGAGCTCCTTCTCGCCCGCGCCCGGTTCGATGGTGTACGAGCGGAGCATGCCGAGCCCGGCGTACTGGGTGAACGTGTCGCCGTCGACCATCGTCATCACGGTGTCGAGGTGCATGAAGGCGCGCCGCTTGGGCATGTCCAGCGCTACGATCGCGCGGGCGGAGCCGGCCGCGAACAGCTTGTGGGCGAGCATCTCGACCGCCTGCGGGGTGGTCCGCTCGCTCATGCCGATCAGGACCGCGCCGTTGCCGATGACCAGGACGTCCCCGCCCTCGATGGTGGAGGGGTAGTCGGCCTGCCCCTCGGACCAGACGCGGAAGGTCTCGTCGCGGAAGAGGGGGTGGTGGCGGTAGATCGCCTCGAAGTGGACCGTCTCGCGCTGCCGGGCGGGCCAGCGCATGGCGTTGACGGCGACGCCGTCGTAGATCCAGGCGGAGGTGTCGCGGGTGAAGAGGTGGTTGGGCAGCGGGGCGAGCAGGAACTCGTCGAGGTCCATGACGTGGAAGCGGACCGAGGTCGGCTCCGGGTGGGCGTCGAGGAACTCGCGCTTGGTCATGCCGCCGACCAGGGCCTCGGCCAGTTCGGGGGCGGGCAGGGTCTCGAAGGCGGCTCTGAGGTGGTCGGTGGCGAGGACGCCGTACTCCTTCTCGTCGAAGACCCGGTCCAGGACGAGCGTTCTGGCCGCCGGGACCTCCAGGGCCTCGGTGAGCAGGTCGCCGAAGAGGTGGACGGTGACCCCGCGGTCGCGCAGGACGTCGGCGAAGCCGTCGTGCTCGGCGCGCGCCCGGCGCACCCACAGCACGTCGTCGAAGAGCAGGGCGTCCTTGTTGCTGGGGGTGAGCCTTTTGAGCTCCAGATCCGGCCGGTGCAGGATGACGCGGCGCAGCCGCCCGGCCTCGGAGTCGACGTGGAATCCCATGCCTCCATCCTGACCATCGAGTGGCGCGTTGACCCACGGCTCGGCGGTTTCTTCGGCTCCTTGTTCTCGTCCTCTTGACGATAAGCGACCGCCCCGTTTATCGTCATTGAGACGAGAACGAGGGGGGGTTCGATGGCCGACATCACCCGGCGCCTGGGCCGGCATCATCTGCGCGGCACCGCGACGGCCCACATCCGCCACCACCGGGGCGGCAGGCTGCTGCACGAGGGCACGGGGCTGAGCTTCTGGTTCCGGGCGCTGACCGCGTCCCTGTCCGAGGTGCCGGTCGACGACCGGGAGCTGGCGATGACCTTCCACGCCCGTACGGCCGACTTCCAGGACGTGAGCGTGCAGGCGACGGTGACCTACCGCATCGCCGACCCGGCCCTCGCCGCCGCTCGGCTGGACTTCTCCGTCGACCCCGACACCGGAGCGTGGCGGGGCACCCCGCTGGAGCAGCTGGGGACGCTGCTGACGGAGACCGCCCAGCAGCACGCGCTGGACGTGCTGGCCCGTACGTCGCTGGCGTCGGCGCTGGTCGACGGGGTGACGGCGGTACGGGAGCGGGTCGCGGCGGGGCTGGCGGCGGAGCCGCGGCTGCCGGCGACCGGCATCGAGGTGGTCACGGTGCGCGTGGTCGCGCTGCGCCCCGAGCCGGAGGTGGAGCGGGCGCTGCGCACCCCGGCCCGCGAGCAGATCCAGCAGGAGGCCGACCGGGCCACCTACGAACGCCGGGCCGTGGCCGTGGAGCGGGAGCGCGCCATCGCCGAGAACGAGCTGGCCAGCCAGATCGAACTGGCCCGGCGCCAGGAGCAGTTGGTCGAACAGCGCGGCACCAACGCCCGCCTCGAGGCCGAGGAGCACGCGGCGGCCGACGCGGTCAGGGCCGGGGCGGAGGCGGCGCGGGCGGTGCAGCTCGCGGAGGCGGAGGCACGGCGCACCGAGCGGATGGCGGAGGCCGAGGCACGGCGTGCCGAGCGCATGGCCGAGGCGGAGGCCGCCCGGACGGTCAAGGTCGCGGAGGCGGAGGCGGCGCGTTCGGTACGGCTGGCGCGGGCCGAGGCCGAGGGGGCGCGGGTGGTCGGGGCGGCGCGGGCCGAGGCGCAGGCCGCCTGGCTGCGGGTGCACGCGGACGTCGACGTGGCGGTCCTGCACGCCCTGACCGGGACCCGGCTCGCGGAGAACCTGCCGAGGATCGACAGCGTGACCGTCTCCCCGGACGTGCTGACGGGTCTGCTCGCCCGGTTCGGCGAGGGTGAGCGGGCGTGAGCCTCGCCCCGCGGATCGTCCTCGTCCACCGCACCACGGAGTACGAGGAGTTGGTGGCCCACCACGGCACGCACGGCCAGGCCGCCTTCTTCCTCGCCTCCCGCGGCCGGGACCTCGCGGAGCTCGCCGAGCGTCACCACCGCACCCGGCGCGCGCTCGCCGAGGTGACCGCCGCGATTCCGCTGGCCTGGCGCCAGACCCGGGTCGAGCGGGCCGACCTGGACCGTTTCCTGTTCGCGCCGCAGGACGTGGTGGTCGTGGTCGGCCAGGACGGTCTGGTGGCCAACGTCGCCAAGTACCTCGACGGGCAGCCGGTGGTGGGCATCGACAGCGACCCGGGCCGCAACCCGGGCGTGCTGGTGCGCCACCGGCCGCGGGACGCCGCCGTCCTGCTCCCGGCGGCCCCCACTGCCGGCGTCGAGGAACTCACCATGGTCGAGGCCGTCGCCGACGACACCCAGCGGCTGGTCGCGCTGAACGAGATCTACCTGGGCGCCGCCGGACACCAGACGGCCCGCTACCGCCTGGGCCTCGACGACGACGGGGGTGCCGTCGAGGCCCAGGCCTCCTCCGGGGTGCTCGTGGGCACGGGCACGGGGGCGACCGGCTGGCTGCGCTCGGTGTGGCGGGAGCGGGGCGGGCGGCTGCGGTTGCCGGGGCCGGCGGAGCGGCGGCTGCTGTGGTTCGTGCGGGAGGCGTGGCCGTCGCCGGTCACGGGCACGTCTCTCGTCGCGGGTGACCTGGCGGATCCGGCGGCCCTGTCGGTCACCGTCGAGTCGGAGCGGCTGGTCGCCTTCGGGGACGGCGTCGAGAGCGACGCCCTCGAACTCACCTGGGGGCAGACGGTCCAAGTCCGGGTGTGCGGGCGGCGGTTGCGACTGGTCGGCTGAGGGCCGACGCCCACAGGGCCGGTGACCCGGCCCTGCAGGCCCTTGGGGGTGACCAGTCGGCGTCACAGCGGCGTCCCGCAAGCGCCTGGGTGAGCAGGGCTCGCCCTCGGCTCAAAGCCGTGGGTCGACCGGCTCCGACTCCAGCGCCAGCACCCCGAACACGGCCTCGTGCACCCGCCACAGCGGCTCCCCCTCCGCCAGCCGGTCCAGCGCCTCCAGGCCCAGGGCGTACTCGCGGATCGCCAGCGACCGCTTGTGGCCCAGGGACCGGGCGCGCAGCCGGGCCAGGTGGTCGGGGCGGGTGTACTCGGGACCGTAGATGATCCGCAGGTACTCCCGGCCCCGGCACTTGACGCCGGGCTGCACCAGCCGGCCCTCGCCGTCGCGGACCAGCGCGCCCAGCGGCTTGACGACCATGCCCTCGCCGCCGCGGCCGGTCATCTCCAGCCACCAGTCCACGCCCGCCCGCACCGACTCCGCGTCGCCGGTGTCGACGTGGAGCCGTCGGGTCGTCTGCAGCAGGCCGCTGGTGTCGTGCTCCACCAGCCGGTCCAGCAGGGCGAGTTGCTCGTCGTGCGGCAGGGCGGCGAGGCTGCGGCCCTGGACGGCGAGGAGCTGGAACGGGGCCAGCCGTACGCCGTCGAGGCCGTCGGTGGTCCAGCAGTAGCGGCGGTACGCCTGCGTGAACGCTACCGCGTCCGCCGCGCGTTCACGCTGCCTGGCCAGCAGGCCGGTGACGTCGACGCCCCGCGCCGCGGCGCCCTCCAGCGCGGCGAGCGCGCCCGGGAACACCGCGCCGGAGGCGGCGCCGACCGCCGCGTACTGGGACCGCAGCAGACCCGAGGCCTTCAGCGACCACGGCATCAGCTCGGCGTCCAGCAGGAGCCAGTCGGTGGCGAGTTCGTCCCACAGGCCGGCGCCGGTCACCGCGGTGCGTATGCGGCCGAGGATCTCCTCCGTCACCGACGCGTCGTCGAAGAACGGCCGTCCGGTACGGGTGTAGAGGGAACCCGTCGGACCATCCACCCCGAACCTCTTCCGGGCCGCCTCTCCGTCCCGGCACACCAGTGCCACCGCCCGCGAGCCCATGTGCTTCTCCTCGCACACGACCCGCGCGACGCCGTCCTGCCGATACTGCGCGAAAGCCTCGGCCGGGTGCTCCAAGAACCCCTCCACGCGGCTGGTGGCCGTCGGCGCCATGGTCGGCGGCAGGTAGGGCAGCAGCCGCGGGTCCACGGCGAAGCGGCTCATGACCTCCAGGGCCGCGGCCGCGTTCTCCTCGCGGACCGAGACGCGCCCCTGGTGCCGGGTCTCGACGATCCGGCGGCCGTGCACGTCGTCGAGGTCGAGCGGCCGTCCGTCCTGGCCGCCGGGCGCCTCGGTGCGCAGCGGCCGGGCCGGCTCGTACCACACCCGCTCGGCCGGTACGTCGACCAGCTCCCGCTCCGGCCAGCGCAGCGCGGTGAGCTTGCCGCCGAAGACGGCGCCGGTGTCCAGGCAGATGGTGTTGTTCAGCCAGGTGGCCTCGGGCACGGGCGTGTGGCCGTAGACGACCGCCGCCCGGCCCCGGTAGTCCTCCGCCCACGGGTAGCGCACCGGCAGCCCGAACTCGTCGGTCTCGCCGGTGGTGTCGCCGTACAGGGCGTGCGAGCGGACCCGGCCGGAGGTGCGGCCGTGGTACCGCTCGGGCAGGCCGGCGTGGCAGACCACCAGCCGGCCGCCGTCGAGGACGTAGTGGCTGACGAGCCCGTCGATGAACTCCCGTACCTCGGCGACGAACTCCTCGCTCTCGCCCGCCATCTGCTCGACGGTCTCGGCGAGCCCGTGGGTGTGCTGGACCTTGCGGCCCTTGAGGTACCGGCCGTACTTGTTCTCGTGGTTGCCCGGCACGCACAGGGCGTTGCCCGACTTGACCATCGACAT
This sequence comes from Streptomyces sp. 7R007, assembly GCF_054850255.1. Lineage (NCBI taxonomy): Bacteria > Bacillati > Actinomycetota > Actinomycetes > Kitasatosporales > Streptomycetaceae > Streptomyces > Streptomyces sp. 7R007. The sequence goes on from NZ_JBTWMV010000030.1 coordinate 18,082, forward strand.
CACGCGCCGCAGCACGCCCGGGCTGTCCGGGCCGCGGTCGACCAGGTCGCCGACGAAGACGGCCGTGCGGCCCTCCGGGTGCACGCCGTCGGTGTAGCCCAACTTGTGCAGCAGCGCCTCCAGTTCGCTCGCGCAGCCGTGGACGTCGCCGATGATGTCGAAGGGACCGGCGAGGTGGGCCAGGTCGTTGAAGCGCTTCTCGGTGACGACGGTGGCCTGCTCGATGTCCGCCACGCCGCGCAGGACGTGCACCTTGCGGAAGCCCTCGCGCTCCAGGTGCCGTACGGAGCGGCGCAGTTCGCGGATGTGCCGCTGGATGACCCGGCGCGGCATGTCGGCGCGGTCGGTGCGGGCCGCGTTGCGCTCGGCGCACACCTCCTCCGGGACGTCGAGCACGATGGCGATGGGCAGCACGTCGTGCCGCCTGGCCAGTTCGACCAGCTGCCGCCGGGAGTCCTGCTGCACGCTCGTCGCGTCGACGACCGTGCGGCGGCCGGCGGCCAGGCGCTTGCCGGCGATGTAGTGCAGGACGTCGAAGGCGTCCTTGGTGGCGCTCTGGTCGTTCTCGTCGTCGCTGACCAGGCCGCGGCAGAAGTCGGAGGAGATCACCTCGGTCGGCTTGAAGTGGCGGCGGGCGAAGGTCGACTTGCCGGAGCCGGAGGCGCCGACGAGGACGACGAGGGAGAGGTCGGTGACGGGCAGGACGCGCCCCTTGTGCTGTGTCGTCTCGGTCATGCCGCGTTCGCCTCCTTCTCGTTTGTCGTGGGGGTCGTGGCCGTGTTCCGTTCGAAGACGGCCATCTGCGTGGGCGGGCCCACCTCCGGGTCGTCGGGGCCCACGGGCGCGAACTCCACGGTGTACCCGTGCCGTTCGGCCACCGACGCCGCCCAGGCCCGGAACTCCTCGCGGGTCCACTCGAAGCGGTGGTCGCCGTGCCGGACGTGGCCGGCCGGGAGGGACTCCCAGCGGACGTTGTACTCGACGTTGGGGGTCGTCACCAGGACGGTCCGCGGGCGGGCCGCGCCGAACACCGCGTACTCCAGGGCGGGCAGCCGGGGCAGGTCGAGGTGTTCGATCACCTCGCTGAGCACGGCGGCGTCGTACCCCTTGAGCCGCTTGTCGGTGTAGGCCAGCGAGCCCTGCAGGAGCCGGACGCGCGCGGCCTGCCGCTCCCCCATGCGGTCCAGCTTCAGCCGCCGGGAGGCGATGGTCAGGGCGCGCATCGACACGTCGACGCCGACGATCTCGGTGAACCGCGCGTCCTTCAGCAGCGCCTGCACCAACTGCCCCTGGCCGCAGCCGAGGTCGAGCACCCGGGCGGCGCCCGCGGCGCGCAGCGCCCCGATGATCGCGTCGCGCCGCAGCACGGCGAGCGGCGTCGGCCGCTCCTCCGTCTCGCTCTCCGCCTCGACGGCGTTGTCGATCTCCTCGACCTCGCTGTCGTCGGCCTCGGCGAGCCGCACCAGCTCCAGCCGCTCCATGGCCTGCCGGGTCAGCGACCAACGGCGCGACAGATAACGGCTGGTGATCAGCTTCTGCTCCGGGTGCTCCGCGAGCCAGCCCTCGCCGGCCCGCAGCAGCTTGTCCACCTCGTCGGCGGCGACCCAGTAGTGCTTGGCGTCGTCGAGGACGGGGAGCAGGACGTAGAGGTGGCGCAGGGCCTCGGCGAGGGTGAGCGCCGAGGACTCCAGCACGAGCCGCACGTACCGCGAGTCGCCCCACTCGGGGAACTCGGCGTCCAGCGCGACCGGTTCGGCGGTCACGCACCAGCCCAGCGGCTCGAACAGCCGGCGCACCAGGTCCGGGCCGCCGCGGGCGGGCAGTGCGGGCACCTCGACACGCAACGGCCGCGGCTGCCCGGGCAGTTCGGGCCGGGCGTGGCAGGTGCCCTTCATCGCGCTGGAGAACACGCTGCTCAGCGCGACGGCGAGCAGCGAGGAGGCGGCGTACGGGCGGTCGTTGACGTACTGCGCGAGCGCCGCGTCGGGGGCGCCGCCGCGCCCCTTCCCCTTGCCCCGGCGCACCAGCGCCACCGCGTCGACCTCCAGCAACAGCGCGGCCGTGCACCGCCGTTCGTCCGCCTCGGGGTAGACGACGTGCGCCGTGCCGTAGGAGGTGGAGAACGCCTGCGCCTTGTCCGGATGCTTGTGCAGCAGGTAGCCGAGATCGGTGGCGGGGCGGTCGGGTGTGCCGGTGGTGGTGAGGGTCAGGAACACGGTGGGTACACCTCGAAACGCCTTCTGAACTGCGGATACGCGCCATGGCCACGGCGTGGCGCCCAGCGTACGGGGAATGTCCGCGGCCCACCCGGGATTTTCGGCGCCCCCGCTGACCGGTCAGGACGGCGTCAGGGGCAGGTCGTCCGTGTAGGCGTTGAGGGGCGGGGAGACGCGTCTGGCCCGGTGGACGTCGAGGGCGGGCTCGGCGGATCGCGTGCCGAGGGTGCCCTTGGGGTGCCACGTCCCCGTGACCGCGAGCCAGGTGTCGGGGGGTGGGGCGGGGGTGCCGTACATGCGGACCTTGACGGTCTGGGAGTCGGCCGCGCAGCAGGTGAAGATGATGCGGGTCAGGTACCAGCCGCCGCCGCTCGGAGCCGGGGTGGCGAAGCCGGTCATGCCGATGCTGCGGCCCCTGACGGCGGCCTGCCGGTCCTGCTGGACGCGGGTGATGAACTCGGTGAGGGTCATCGGCAGGGGCGAGGTCGCGGGCAGCGGGTCGAACCGGTGCCGTGCCGTGGTGGCCTTGGTGCCGGCGCGGGAGGCGGTGTACGCGCCGAGGGCGGGCGGGGCGTAGAACGCCAGGCTCAGCGCGGGGAGGAACAGCAGCCAGGCGATGCGGGGGGCGGCGGAGTGGTCGTGCCCGTGACCGTGCCCGTGATCCTCGTCGTGACCGTGGTGCCCGCCGTCGCGGTCGAAGGCCGCCGTCACGCCCAGCAGCACCAGCAGGGCGCCGGAGACGATCAGCGGCGGGCGCAGGCCCTCCTTGACGTAGCGCAGGTAGAGGTCGGTGAACAGGGCGGTGTGCAGCAGGCCGAGTCCGGTCAGGACCAGCAGGAGCACCTGGAGCGGGCGTCTCACAGCAGCGCACCTCCGGTCAGGACGGCGCAGGCCACGGCGACGACGGTGGTCGCGGTGGAGAAGCGCAGGGCGAACGCCCGGCCGAAGGTGCCGGCCTGGAGCGCGATCAGCTTCAGGTCGACCATCGGGCCGACGACCATGAACGCCAGCCGGGCGGTCGCCGAGAACCCGGTCAGCGAGGCGGCGACGAAGGCGTCGGCCTCCGAGCAGACGGCGAGCAGGACGGCGAGCGCGGCCAGGAAGAGCACGGAGAGCCAGGGCGAGCCGGAGAAGGCGTCCAGGACGGACCCGGGGACGGCCACGTTGAAGGTGGCCGCGGCCATGGCGCCGAGCACCAGGAAGCCGCCGGCGTGCAGGAAGTCGTACTGGAAGCCGCGCCGGAACTCCCGCAGGCGGCTGTGGCCCGGCCGGTGCCCGGTGTGCCGTACGGCCGGGCGCAGCCACTCCTCGCGGCCCAGCCAGAGCCACAGCCAGCCCATCACGGCGGCGGTGGCGAGGGAGGCGAGCAGGCGGGCGGCGACCATGGCCGGGTTGCCCGGGAAGGCGACCGCGGTGGCGGTCAGCACGATGGGGTTGACGGCGGGCGCGGAGAGCAGGAAGGCGAAGGCCGCGGCCGGGGTGACGCCACGGCCGATGAGGCTGCTCGCCACCGGCACCGAGGCGCACTCGCAGCCGGGCAGGACGACGCCGGCGGCACCGGCCACCGGCACGGCGAGCGCGGGGCGGCGAGGCAGCACCCGGGTGAACAGGTCGGCCGGCACGAAGGCGTTGATCGCGCCGGAGAGGGCGGTGCCCAGCAGCAGGAAGGGCAGTGCCTGGACGGTGATGGCGAGACAGACCGTCCGCCAGGCGGCGACGGCCGGGCGGTCCGTCCAGCCGGCGGCCGTGGCCCCGGCGACGGCGAGGGCGATCGCGGCGCCGGCCGCCCAGGGCCACACGCGGGCGCGGAGCGCGGGCGGGCCGGCGGGAGGGGCGGCCACGACGTGCGGGACGACGGGCCGTTCATCCGTTTTCTGCATATGTACCCCGATTATCCGACTTTGCCGCCGAAGATAACCGGGGAACCGGCCCCCGCCCCGCCCCCACGCCGTCGCACCCGGGTGACGGCCGGAAAGGGCGTCAGGCGGCCGGGTCGGCCTCCGCCGTGCCGTCGGCCACCGCGTAGGCGGCGCCCGGCGTCGCGTCGTCCTCCTTCATGGCCTTGGCCTCGCTCTTGAGGATGCGCATGGACTTGCCCAGCCCACGGGCCGCCTCGGGGAGCTTCTTGGAGCCGAACAGCACGATGATGACGATCGCGACGATCAGCAGGTGCCAGGGTTCCAGTCCGTTGCGGAGCATGCCGCCCGCCCTTCTCTACGCGCCACAGTTGCCGTGTTGCGCAACTGTACCAACATCGCGGTGAGCGCGGTCACCGGCGTCACTCGTCGGAGTCGGGCTTGCCGCTCGCCGCCGCGTACGCCTGCGCCGGCGTCATCGCCACCCCGTTGAGGCTGACGGTCTTGTACGGGCTGACCGTGGCACAGGACTTGGACCCGGCCGTCGACGCGTGGGCGTCGGACACCGCCGCCTTGGTGTCGGCGGGCGCGGGCGAGGAGGTTCCGCCCGGATAGCTGGTGCCGCTCGGCCAGTCGCTGCCGATCACCAGGGTCAGGCCGGTGCCCGTGCCCTGCTTGAGGTGCGAGGAGGACAGGCCCAGGGCCTTGGCCACGGTCTGCGCCTCGCCCTTCTGCCCGGTGCCGTAGGTGAGGGTGGTCGTGGTCGCCTGGCTGGGGGCGTTCGCCGTGGTCGTCTCCGAGCTGAAGCCCTGGTCGGTCAGGGCGGTGGCGACCGCGGAGGCGCGGCCGGTGATCTCGGTGCCGTTCTCCACCGTCACGGCGATCTGCGCGGCGGGCACGGCCGAGGCGGTGGCCTTCGCGGTGGCGGAGGCGGCCGCGGACTTCTTGCCCGAACCGGTCGTCAGGGACTGGTCGTTGGCGATGGTGGAGAACAGGGTCTTCGCGGCCGTCGCGGGCACCACGCGGTTGCTGTTGCTCGGGTCGGGCGCGGTCTGCATCGTCGTGAACGTCATCCGCTTGGTGGGGACCTTGTTCACGTCGGCGGCGAGCTCGACCAGCTTCTTCACGGTGCCCAGGCCGTCGTCCACGGTCAGTGCCTTGGTCGCGGCGTCGGCCAGCTTGTAGACGGCGGTGGGGTCGGTGAGCGTGCCCGCGCTCTTGAACTTGCGGATCATCGCGCTGAGGAAGATGTGCTGCGAGATCGTACGGCCGAGGTCGCTGCCGTCGCCGAAGCCGTGCCGGGAGCGGACGAACTCCAGGGCGGCCTCGCCCTTGAGGGTGTGCGTGCCCTTGGAGAGCTTCAGGTGCGAGTAGGTGTCGTACACGTTGTCGCTGACGCACACCGACACGCCGCCGACCGCGTCGGACATCTTCACCACGCCGGAGAAGTCCAGCTTCACGAAGTGGTCGATGGGGATGCCGGTGAGCTGGTGGACGGTGGCCACCTGGCAGGCGGGGCCGTACTGCAGGGCGCTGTTGATCTGGCCGTAGTACCCGGCCGTCGACGTGCCGTTCTCGGTGTCCTTGCAGGCGGGGACGTTCGTCATGGTGTCACGGGGGATGCTCATGACGGTGGCGTTGGAGCGGTCGGCGGATATGTGCACGACCATCTCGACGTCCGCGTTGCCGTAGCCGGTCTGCACGCCCGTCTTGGAGCAGCCGCCGCCGAGTTTGCAGTCCGCCGCGCTGGTCCGCCCGTCCGAGCCCATCACCAGGATGTTGATCGGGGTGCGCCCGAAGGCGTCGGCCTTCTCGGTGCCGCCCTTGCCGTCGAGCGCGACGCTGTTGATGTTGCCGTTGAGGTGCTCGTAGAACCAGTAGCCGGCCCCGGCGACCACCAGGATCAGGACGGACATGCCGATCCCGAATATCTTCAGCGCCCGCCTGCCGCGCCGTACCGGGCGGGCCCGGCGCCGCGCGCGCCTGCCGCCGCCCCTGCGCGCGGCCTGCCGCGCCGCCGCCCTGCCGCCGGGCGGGCGTGCCCCGTCCGGTTCGGGCCCGCGCTGTCGGGGCACCTGGGCGGTGCGGCCGCGCGTGGCACGCCCCACCGGACCGTCCCACGGGTCACTCATCTCCCACTCCCATGAACGGTCGGACCCCTCAGGCTTGGGTTGCCTGGTTGCGCAATCTAACAAGGCCACGGCCTTTACAGCGCGGATCCTGACGTAATTCTCAGGTGAGAGATCTCATGAAACCGCCTGGTGGCGTCGTTCGTAACGGACCGTGGCCGCCCGGAGGCCGACCGCGTACAGCGCCAGGACGGCGAGCAGCAGCAGGTAGTAGAGAGCGGGCAGGGCGGTCAGTCCGAGCGGCGGGCCGAGCGGCGAGGGCGGCAGCAGCAGGCCGATGACGGCCACCGTGCCCGCGGACCAGGCGACCGGGCCGGGCCGCCGTCCCTCGGCACGGGAGCGGCCGACCCGCAGCAGCACCATCACCAGGGCCTGGGTGAGCAGGTTCTCGGTGAACCAGCCGGAGTGGAACACCGCCTCGTCGTCGCCCGTGCCCGGGCCGTGCAGGGCGAGCGCGAGGACGCCGAAGGTGGCGAGGTCGGCGACGGCGTTGAGCGCGCCGAACCCGGTGAGGAAACGGAGCAGGTCGCGCGGGCGCAGCAGGGCCGGCCGGCGCAGCGCCGAGGGGTGCGGGCGGTCGTGGGCGAAGGCGAGCTGGGCCGCGTCGAAGCACAGGTTCTGCGCGAGGACCTGTGCCGGGAGCATCGGCAGGAACGGCAGCAGCAGGCCCGCGGAGAGCATCGCGATCACGTTGCCGAGGTTCGAGGAGAGCGTGACGCGCAGATACGTGGCGATGTTGCCGCTCGCGTGCCGGCCCGCCCGGACGGCGTGGGCGACGGCGGTGAGGTCCTTGTCGGCGAGCACCACGTCGGCGCCCTCGCGGACCACGCCCGCCGCGCCGCGCGGCGCGATGCCGACGTCGGCGGCGCGCAGGGCGGGCAGGTCGTTGACGCCGTCGCCGAGGAAGCCGACGGTGTGCCCGGCGGCACGCAGGTCCCGGACGACGCGGGCCTTGTCGTCGGGGGTGCAGCGGGCGAGGACGGTCGCATGGCCGGCGGGTTCGGCACCGGCGACGGCGACGGCGTCCTCCGGCACGGGGATGCCGAGGTCGCGGCAGGCGCGGGGCGGCGGTCGCCGGGTGGTCGCCGGTGAGGACCCTGACGGTGACGCCCTGCTCGGTGAGGACCTTCAGCGCGTCGGCGGCGCTCGGCGCGAGCGCGTCCCGGAAGGTGACGAACCCCCGGAAGGTCAGGCCGCGTTCGTCGGCCGGCGGCCGGCCGGGGGCACGTGCCGGGCGTACGGCGGTGGCGACCGCGAGCACCCGCAGCCCGTCACCGGCCTGCCGGGCGGCGAGGTCGCGCAGCCGCGTGCGCTCGTCCCGGGGCACGGCGCAGCGCTCCAGGACGGCCTCCACATCGCCCTTGACGACGAGGGTCTGCCGACCCGGCCGGCCCGGCGTGCGGACGACGGCGGTGGCGACGCGCCGGCGCGGGTCGAAGGGGACGGCGCCGGTCCCCTCATACGCCATGAGCGTCTCCTCGTCGGCCGCGGCCAGCAGTGCCTCGTCGAGGGCGTCGGCGGCGGGCAGTTCGGCGAGTTGCAGGGTCCACCAGGCGTTGACGGCGGCCCAGTCGAGGACGGCGGGGTCGGCGCGGCCGTCGGGGCCGAGGGCGCGGTCGAGGACGGGGCGGTCCTGGGTCAGCGTGCCGGTCTTGTCCAGGCACAGCACGTCCATGGCGCCGACGTCGTGCAGGGCGGGCAGCCGCCTGACGATCACGCCGTGGTCGCGGGCGAGCAGCGCGGCGCCCCGGGACAGACAGGCGGTGACGAGGACCGGCAGCATCTCCGGGGTCAGCCCGACGGCCACCGCGACGGCGAACGGCAGGGTCTCCAGGCCGCGTCCGCGCAGCGCCGCGTTGGCCATCAGGACCAGCGGCGGGGTGAGCAGCATGAACCGGATCAGGATCCAGGAGACGCCGTGCACACTGCGGTCGAACGCGCTCGCCTCCGGGCGGCGGTCGGGCGCAGGACCGTGTGCGGCCGCGAACCGGGTGTGCGCGCCGGTCGCGGTGACGACCGCGGTGGCGCTGCCGGCGGCGACGCTGCTGCCCTGGAAGCAGCACTGCGGCTCGTCCGGGTCCTCGGGGTCGCCGTCCGCCGACTTCGCCACGGGCGCCGACTCGCCGGTCAGCGCGGCCTGGTGCACGGTCAGCCCGTGGGCGCGCAGCAGGCGTACGTCCGCCGGGACCAGGTCGCCCGGGCCGAGCCGGATCACGTCGCCGGGGACCAGGTCCTCGACCGGGACCTCGCGGGTGGCCGGCGGCGCGGTGCCCTCGGCTCGGCGCAGGACGGTCGCGGTGCCGGCGACCAGGTCGCGCAGCGCGGCCGTGGAGCGGTCGGCCCGGTGCTCACCGGAGGCGCGGAGCACGCAGCTGACCACCACCAGCAGGAAGATCACCGCGGTGGTGCCCCAGGCGAACACGGCCGCCGAGACCAGGCCGAGGCAGGCCAGCACGGCGGTGAACGGATCGCGCAGACTACACACGAACAGCCGCGTCCAGGACGGCGCGCGGCGGGCCGGGAGCGTGTTCTCGCCCCAGCGGGCCTGGCGTTCGGCGGCCTGCGCCTCCGTCAGGCCGCGCGGCCCGGCGTCCAGCCGGCGCAGCACCTCCAGCACGGTCGGCACGGGCGCCCGGGGCGCCTGCCGCCCCGAGGCCGCGGTGGTGTCAGCCACCGGTTCCGTGCAGCCGGCGCACCGGCGCGGCGGCCTGCTCGGAGCGGGCGGTCAGCTGACCGACCATCACGCGCACCACGGTCACGATGTCGGGATCGTCGACGTAGTAGACCTGGCGCCGGCCCTCGCGGCGGGAGCGGACCAGCCCGGCGAGCTTCAGCTTCGCCAGGTGCTGGCTGACCGCGGGCAGCGCGCCGCCGACCCGGTCGGCGAGGCGTGTGACATCGCTCTCGCCCTGGGCCAGCGCCCACATGATGTGCAGCCGCGCGGAGGAGGCGAGCAGCCCGAAGGCGGCGGCCGCCTCGGCCAGTACCTGGGCGGACGGGTCCTCGTAGTCACCGACGCTCTCCGCCACGGTTCTCTCCCGCCCCATCCCGTCCCACCGTCGTCACAGCCGACTCACCTGCGCACACACAGTCTAGGTGCAGGGCCTCATGCCTCGGGCGGGCCCTGCGGGGTGCCTTCACAGGCGTCTCCGGGGGTGTCTTGGAGCACGTCTTCGGGGGTGGTCGCCGGGCTGCCGGGGCGCTCGGCGGACGTCCCGTCGGCCGTCTTGCCGGGCGTCTCGTCGGGCGTCTCGTCGGCCGTCTCGCACAGTCTGCGGGCCCGGGTCACCCGCAGCCAGATCAGGTCGCCGACCGCCGCTCCGACGGCCGGCGCGCCGAGCAGCAGACCGGCGGTGATCAGCCCGTCGCCGAGGTAGGGACGGCCGACGAGGTCACGCAGACCGAAGCCGGGCAGCAGGAACAGCAGGCCCACCACTGCCAGCAGTCCCGGAAACAACACTGTTGGCGCACGCAAACGCCTGCCGTTCATTCATCCCCCGGTCGTCCAAGGCGGAGTCGCGAGTCTAATAGTCCTGGCTTTGCGCAATCCGCACAGTGCGGGAGTGCGGCCTCTTTCGCCGGGCACCCGGTGGGCATGGAGATTTCAGGCGTCATCAGCGCGATCGTCATCGGCATCGTGATCGGTGTCCTCGGGCGGCTCGTCGTTCCCGGTCGCCAGCGCATCGGCATCCTGTGGACCATCGTGATCGGTATCGTCGCCGCGTTCATCGGCACGGGCATCGCCTCCGGACTCGGCGTCGCCGACACCAAGGGCGTCGACTGGATCGAATGGCTCATCCAGATCGCCCTGGCCGCGCTCGGCGTGGCCGCGCTCAGCAAGGTGAAGCTGCGCCGCTGACGGCAGGCACGAGACAGCCCCCGGGGCACGGCCCCGGGGGCTACGGCTACGACGTCCGGGTCCTTACGGCACCTGCGACTAAAGCTGGGACTGGACCTGGGAGGAGATCAGCTCCAGGTGGTCCAGGTCGGCGAGGTCGAGAACCTGGAGGTACAGGCGCCGGGAGCCGATCGCGGCGTAGCGGCCGATCTTGTCGACCACCTCGGCGGGGGTGCCGGCGAGGCCGTTGGCCTTGAGCTCGTCGACCTCGCGGCCGATCGCGGCGGCACGGCGGGCGACCTCCTGGTCGTCCTTGCCGACGCAGACGACGAGGGCGTTGGAGTAGACGAGGTCGCCGGGGCCGCGGCCGGCCTCTTCGGCGGCGGCGCGGACGCGGGCGAACTGGCGCTCGCTGTCCTCGACGGAGGCGAAGGGGATGTTGAACTCGTCGGCGTAGCGGGCGGCCAGCCGCGGGGTGCGGGTGGCGCCGTGGCCGCCGATCAGGACGGGGATCTTCTCCTGGGCGGGCTTGGGCAGCGCGGGCGAGTCGGTGAGGTCGTAGTAGGTGCCGTGGAAGTCGAAGGTCTTGCCGACCTCGGTCTTCCACAGGCCGGTGACGATCTCCAGCTGCTCCTCCAGGCGGGCGAACTTCTCCTTCGGGAAGGGGATGCCGTACGCCTTGTGCTCCTCCTCGAACCAGCCCGCGCCCAGGCCGAGTTCGACACGGCCGCCGGACATCTGGTCGACCTGGGCGACCTGGATGGCGAGGACGCCGGGCAGGCGGAAGGTGCCGGCGGTCATGAGGGTGCCCAGGCGGATGCGGCGGGTCTCGCGGGCGAGTCCGGCGAGGGTGATCCAGGCGTCGGTGGGGCCGGGGAGGCCGTCGACGCTGCCCATGCGGAGATAATGGTCAGAACGGAAAAAGGCGTCGAAACCCAGGTCTTCGGTGGCCTTGGCCACGGTGAGCAGGGTGTCGTAGGTGGCCCCTTGCTGAGGCTCGGTGAAGATGCGCAGATCCATACATCCATCCTGCACACACGCGTACGAGTCCATCCCGCCGGTCCCTCCGGTCACCGGCGTCCCCGGTCGGGTGAAATCGCGTCAACCCGGTGCACAGCGGCTGCCCGGGCCAGTGACCCGGCTCCGGCGGTGATCGTTGCCGGTGCGGAGCCGGACCGCCCGGCGCCCGCACCGGCCGGTCGCCGCCGGGGCGTACCCGCGTCGGCCTCCGTGTGGGGCCCGGGGCCGAGGAGGCCGTCATGTCCGAAGAATCCGTGCCGCAGCAGGTCGGGGGCGGGGGCCAGCCCAAGGGGCTGCTGCAGCAGATGGAGGAGCTGATGGCGGCGCTGAACGCGGACCTGTCGGCCCTGGACGCCGACCTGCAGTCCGCGACCCGGGTCCCCACCGAGCCGGGAGGCGAGACCGGCTGAGGCCGCTCGGGCCGCTGGGCGCCTGCGCGGTGGAGGAGAAACTGGACGGCATCCGCGTCCAGGTCCACCGCGACGGCGACTGTGAACGGTGGGCAGGCGAGCGGTGGGCAGGTGAGCGGTGCGCAGGGTGAGCGGTGCGCCAGGCGAACCACGTGCCGGGCAAGCGGTGCGCCAGGCGAGCCGTGCACCGGGCGAGCCGTACACCGGGCGAGCCGCGCGCCAGGTGAACCACGTGCCGGGCAAGCGGTGTGCCAGGCGAACCATGTGCCGGCAAGCCGTGCGCCGAGCGAGCCGCGGGACGGGGCGCTCGCCCGCCGCGGACGCCCCCCATGCCGCCTCCCGTTCCGCCGCGGACGCGCCTTACCTCGCCTCCCATTCCGCCACGGACGCGCCTTACCCCGCCTCCCATTCCGCCACGGACGCCCCCTACCCCGCCTCCCATTCCGCCACGGACGCCCCCTACCCCGCCTCCCATTCCGCCACGGACGCCCCCTACCCCGCCTCCCGTTCCGGTACGGTCTCCTCGCGGTCCGCCAGTCTGCGCAGCATCTCGCGGACGCGGTCGCGGGATTCGTCGGCCGCGTCGATGGCCTCCATGCACTGCCAGTAGGTGCCCTCGTCGTCGGCGGCGCAGGCGAGGCCCACCAGGGCGATGCCGACCTCGCCGAGCAGGCCGCCGAGGCAGAGCAGGGCCTGGCGGGCGTCGCCCAGTTCGGTGAGCTGGGCCGCGCGCAGGTCCTCCTGGTCGAGGTCCGGTTCGTCCAGCACCCCGCAGCCGCGGCCCGCCAGCTCCGTCAACCCCAGTGCCTCGCCCCGCAGTTCGGGTGGTCCGGCGACGGCGAGGCGGCTGCCTATCGCCTGGGCCAGGGCCTGCGCCTGCCACACCTCCGTCAGGATCTCCGGCGGACTCCCGCTCCCCGCCAGGGCTCGTCTGCTCGTCACGATGAGTCGCATGGCGTCCATCGCTGTCCCCGTCTGTCACGACGCGCTGCCCGCACGCCCGGCCCGAACCCCGCTGTCCACTACCCAGAGTGAGCTCATCCGGGACGAAAAGCCAGAGGAAGCCGGAAATCTGTGGACAACGAATTGGTGTATGGCAGGTTATCGACTGCGGAGAGTGAAAACGGACGCGGTAACTCCCAGTGAGGGCAGGACCGGTGGTCCCCTCGGGGGCCCGCCTTACGGCGCCGGGAACCTCCGCTCGTTGCGGTCGATCTTCGCGTCCAGCGCGGCGAGCGGATCGATGCCGAGCACCTCGCACAACTGCAGCAGATAGGCGAGCACGTCGGCGACCTCGTCCGTCACCCGGTGCGCCGTCTCGGGGTCGGCCATCACCCGCGTCGACTCCTCCGGCGTCAACCACTGGAAGATCTCGACCAGTTCGGAGGCCTCGACGCTGAGCGCGGACACCAGGTTCTTGGGGGTGTGGTACGGCTGCCAGTTGCGCGCCGCCGCGAACTCGGCCAGCCTGCGCTGCAGTTTCGCCACATCGAGAGGTTCGGTCACGGCTCCAGGTGTACCACCGTGACGCCGTCCGCCGAGGCGGCGAAGGCCGCGTCGCTCACCGCGGCGACGAAACGGATGTGTCCGCGCCGGCTCATCAGCGCGGCCAGCCGCAGCAGTTCGGCCCGCTGGCGGGGATCAAGGCAGCGTTCGAAGCGGTCGGCGAGGACGGTGAGCGTCTGCATCGCCGGGGGCACCTCCCCGGCCGGGTCCACCGCCAGCACGCCGGGCCCGGTCAGCAGCACCAGGGCGAGGGCGGCGTAGCGCAACTCGCCGTCGCCGAGGCGGCCGAAGCCGGTGCGGGTGCCGTCGCCGCGGTCGAGCACCGCCCGGACCGTCCCGTCGCCGAGGGGCTCGGCCAGCACGTCGGCGACCGGCCCGGCGCACCCGGCGGCGAGCGCGGCGACGAGTTGCGCGTGACGCCGGCCGCACTCGGTCCGCGTACGCCACAGGACGTCGGCGAGGTTGTCGCAGCCGGCGAGGAGGCGGCCGGAGCCGGTCGGCACGGGGGCGCGCATCCGGCCGGGGCGCGGGTCGCAGGCGAAGACGGAACGCAGGGCGACCACCATCTGTTCGGCGGCGGCCAGCACCCGGCGCTGTCCGTCGGTCTTGCCGGCCACGCGCAGCGGCAGCAGGGCGGTGCCGAGGCGGTCGTCGGGCAGCGGGGCGCGGGTGACGGGCGAGGCGCCGGCCGTGTGCCAGGCGGCCTGTACGCAGGGGCGCGCGGGGTCGCGCAGCGCGGTCTCCAGCAGGACCAGTCCGCCCGACGTCAACCGCTCCCCCACGATGCGCAGTTCGGGCTCGGCCTGTACGGCGACGTCGAGCCGGACCGGCCCCTCGGGCCCGTCCGCCGTGCAGCCGATACGGAACCCGCGCCGCCGTTGCGCGTCGGGCCGCGCCCGCTCCGGCACGCAGGCCCCCGGATCGCCGAACACCGCACCGACCTCGGCCCCGCCGCCGAGCCGGGCGAGCGCCTCGTAGGCCCGTAGCGCACTGGTCTTGCCGCTGCCGCTGGCGCCGGCGAAGACGCTCACCGGCCCGAGCCCGAACACGGCACCCCGATGCCGCCCGAAGGCGGACAGCCGCAGTTCGGTGATGCACGGCCGGGACGGGCCGGGCGGTGCGGGTGGTGCCGTCGCCGACGACACGGATGACTCGGTCATATCCGGACCGTAGGGCTCCGCCGTCAGGGGAACCGTTTTGCCGCAACGGCCTTCCTACGATCGGGGGACCGGCTCAGGTGCCGGTCGCGCCCGCGCTCTCCATGAGGCCGGTGACCTCCGTGCCGGACGGGGTCAGCAGGAAGACGTTGCGGTCGACCCGGTGCATGCCGCTGGCCAGGCCGAAGACGACTCCGGTGCTGAAGTCGAGGACGCGCTTGGCGACGTCCGTCTCCGCGCCGCTGAGGTCGAGCAGGACAGGGACGCCCGCCATCAGGGTCTCGGCGACCTCGCGGGCGTCGCCGAAGACGTTGACCCGCAGGACGACGAAACGGCGGCGCGGTTCGGTCACCGCCTCCGGCATCGCGCGGTGGTCCACCGCGGACGGCCACGCGTCGCGTCCGCGCAGCGGCACGACCTGGGCGAGCCCTTCCCACTGTTCATCGGTGACGTCGTGGCTGTTCACCGGCTCCCCCCGACCTGACTCGCACTCGTTGCCTGCACCAGCCAATTCTTACGCCAAGTCACCCGTTCGGCCCAACAGCGACACGGTCCGCGACCGAGTCGGCCGCGCGCGGGGGGACCTTTCAGGTCTTACTGGCCTCACACCGGACTCTTCACCTCCGCGCACAGCCCGCTCACCGGGCCGGTCTAGCGTCCGATGTCGTGCACTTGGCAGAGACCCCGCAGGTGAGGCCCGGTCGGTGGACCCGGTCGGCACCGCCCGCCGCCCCCGAACCGCCCGCCCAGTGGCATCGCGTGCTGACCCTGCTCGCCGACATCAGCCTCTTCATCGGCACCCGGTCGGTGTGGACGTCGGCGGCCAGCCACCGGCTGCCCGTGGCCGCCGTCATCTCCGTCTGCTACGCCTCGATCCTGGTCTGCGGGGTACTGGCCCTGGCGGTGCGCCGCGCCCGCTCGCTGGCCCGCCTGGACCTGTGCGTGCTGGCGACCGCGCTGACGCTCGCGCTGTGCACCTGGGTGATGTACCACCGCGGCTCCGACGAGTCCCTGCTGACCACCCAGGCCGCCCGCGAGATCGTCGCCGGGCACCCGGTCTACGGACAGCCCTGGCCCTGGCTCTTCGGCAGCCCCGGCGTCGCCCTCACCCCGACGATGAACGGCGGCTACGACCTCACGTACGGCTACCCGCCGCTGGCCCCGCTGCTGACCGCCCCGCTGCTGTGGCTGGGCCACGGCGGCGCCCCGGCGACGGCGGTGAGCATGGGCGCGCTGCTCCTCGGCACGGTCGTGCTGTGGCGGATGCTGCCGGCGCCGTGGCGGCCGGCGGCGACGATGGTGTGCCTGGGCTTCGGATTCCTGCCGACCTACGCCCGCCTCGGCTATCCGGCGATCACGGCGCTGGCGCTGCTGATCCCGGTGGTGGTGCGCTGGCCGCGCATCGGGCGCGGCGGACGGCTCGGGGCGGCCGGACTGGCCCGGGCCGCGTGTCTGGGCGCGGCCTGCGCGACGCAGCAACTCCCCTGGTTCCTCACGCCGTTCCTGCTGGCCGGGCTCTACGCGGTGCGCCGGGGCGAGCTGGGCGGGCGGGCCGCCGGGCTGGTGGTGCTGCGGTTCGTGGGTGCGGCGGCCACCCTGTGGCTGCTGGTCAACACGTACTTCATCGTGAGCGAGCCGGGCACCTGGATCCGGGGCATCGCGCTGCCGCTGACGCAGGGCGCGACCATACACGGCCAGGGTCTGGTGGACGTCTCCCTGTATCTCACGAACGGCAGCGACCGGCTCGACTGGTACGCGCACGCGAGCCTGCTGCTGGCCGCGGGGCTGCTCGTGCTGACGGTGCTGTTCGTGCGCCGGCTGGGACCGGCGGCGACCGTCCTGCCGTGGTGCGCCTTCTTCCTGGCGACCCGCTCCCAGGACGGCTACTACCTGATGATGACCCCGCTGTGGCTGGCCGCCGCGGTGACCGCCCCCGCCGCGGAGTTCGCCGGCGCCTGGCAGCCCCGGCCGCGCCCGCTGTCGGGGCCGCGGCGCCGCCCGGTGCTGGCCGCGGTGGCCGTGCTCGCCCTGTGCCCGGCGCTGGTCGGCGCGGCCCTGGCGGTCTCGGGGACGCCGCCCCTGCGGATGCGGGTGGCGGCCGTGCGCAGGGCCTCCGCGGACGTCGTCACCCGGCTGACCCTGCGGGTGACCAACACCGGCGGCACCGCCCTGACGCCCCACTTCATGCTCACCCAGAACCAGGGCTCCAGTAAGTACTGGTCCGTGGTACGGGGTCCGGTCACGGTGCCCGCGCACGCCACTGTACGGATGGAGATCCGCCCGGCCGCCGGCCGGTACACCCTGCCCCGCAAGCCGAGCGCCCGGGTCCGGTTGCGTGCCTACACGGGGTCGCCGCAGACGCTGTCGAGCACCGACGTGCACCTGAGCGCCCGTTGACGGTCCGTCAGGCGGGGGTGCGGACGAAGCGGAGGGTCGCGGTGACGGTGGTCAGGCCGCGGATCATGCCCATCTGGTTCCAGCCGAGGCCGAATTCGGCGCGGTCCACCGTGAACTCCGTCTCCAGCGTGAGCGCGTCGGCGTCCGCGCCGGCCAGGCGGGCGGTCAGGGACTGGGGGCGGCTGATGCCGCGTACGGTCAGCTGGCCGGAGACCTCGACGGTGTCGCCGGCGCGCAGGTGGGCGCTGCGGACGGCGAAGGTGATCTCGGGGTGGTTCGCCACGTCGAAGAAGTCGGCGGAGCGCAGGTGCTCGTCGCGCTTCTTGTTCCCGGTGTCGAGCGAGGCGGCGTCCAGCGTCAGGGTGCCGGCGGCGGAGCCGTCGGGGTGCACCTCGCCCTGTCCGCCGACGGTGGTGAAGGCGCCCTTGACGGTGACGAGGCCCCACATCGTCTTGTGACGCAGGGCGACGGTGGAGGCTGCGGCGTCGAGGGTCCACAGTCCGGTTTCGACGGCGACGGTCATGGGTTCTCCAGGTGGGTGAGCGGTGGCGGTGTGATTCAAATTTGGATGACTGCACGCTAGCTCATTATCCAAATCTGGACAACCATCTCTCCCAAAATTGGACAACAGGTACACTCGGTTTATGGCCGACCCCGAGGAGCACCCCGCCGACCTGCCCGAATGCCCGTCCGCGCGGGGTGGCGGACTGCTGCCCAAGGAGTTGCGGGCCTGGATGGTGATGCTGGCGGCCGTGGGGGCGGTGGAGCAGCGGCTGCGGCCGGTGGTGAAGGAGCGGCTGGACGTCTCCCACGACGAGTTCCTGATCCTGTGCCTGCTCGCCGAGGAGCCCGAGGGGCTGCGGATGACGCGGGTCGCTGAGCTCCTGGGCCGTCCCAAGACGCGGCTGACGTATCAGATCGCCTGCCTCCAGCACGCGGGCCTGGTCACCCGCAAGTCGGTCCACGGCGACAAGCGCGGCATCGAGGTCGCCCTCACGGACAAGGCCCGCGGCCTGCTGACGGAGGCCTCCGGCGCCCTCTCGGAAACGGTCGTGCAGGCCCTCACCCACGTCATGGGACCGGCCCAGCACGAGGCAATGTGCGGCTTGCTGCCGTCACTTGGCGGGGAGGGCGCGGCGCTTTCCGGGGAGCCAGCGGGCCTGTCCGGGGGAGCCGGGGGCGCCGCGGACGGAGCGACGGACGGCACGGAGGGGGCACCGGACGTGACTGAGCAGCGCCGGGTGTGACTGACGGGGTGCCGGGTGTGCCTGCGGGGGCGCCGGGCGGGACCGAGGGGGTGCCGGGCGTGAGTGAGGGGGTACCGGGCGTGCCTGAGGAGGTGCCGGGCGGCGCGGAAGGCGGCGGGCGGGACCGAGGGAGTGCCAGACGGGACTGACGGGGTGCCGGGCGTAACTAAGGGGGTGCCGGGCGGCGTCGAAGGCGCAGGGGCGTGACCAAGAGAGTGCCGGGAGGGACTCAGGGGTGCCGGGTGTGCGTGCGGGGGTGCTGGGCAGCACGGAAGGGGCGCCGGACAGGACCGAGGGGGTGTCGGGCGCGACTGAGGGGGGTCCCGGGTGTGCGTGCGGGGGTGCTGGGCAGCACGGAAGGGGCGCCGGACAGGACCGAGGGGGTGTCGGGCGCGACTGAGGGGGTGCCGGGTGTGCGTGCGGGGGTGCCTGGCGGCGGCGAAGGGGCAGGGGCGTGACCAGGGGAGTGCCTGGCGGCGCGGAGGAGACAGCGGGGGTTGTCGGAGAGACAGCGGGCATCGCGGAGGAGTAGGAGACGGCAGGGGTCTCTGAAGGGGCTCAAGGCCCTGCAGAAGGGGTGCGAGGACCTGCGGAAGGGGCGCCGAGTACTGCGGAGGCGACCCCCGGCCCGTCCGAGTGACTGCCGACGCGGCCGAGTGACCGCCGACGCGTCCCGCCAGCTCCCAGGGCGCCTCCGAAGCATCGAGCCTCGGCAGACATCCCACGTCCTAGGAGAGGCCGCCCCCGCACTCTCGAAAGGGGTCCGCCTCCCGGCCTTCCGACGGACTCGGCCGACCGCAGTCAGGGAATCCGTCAGTTTCATGGTGCAGGCCCCGACCGCCACCGAACTTCACTTCCGCCGCCGAACTTCACTTCCGCCGGCCTGCCGAAGCCCTCCGCCGCCCCCACCGACGCACCACCAGCCTCCCAGCACGCCCTCTCCCGCAGCCCTCCACTCACCCACCCACCACCCGCCTCCGATGGGCCCTCCCACCCACGCACGACCAGCCGCCCACAGTCCTCCCTCCCACCCACGCACCCCCGCCTCCCGCAGCCTCCTCTCACCTACTCACCACTCGCCGCTCACAGTCCTCCCTCTCAACCACGCACCCCCGGCCTCCCTCAGCCCTCCTCTCACTCACACCACCCGCCTCCCATGGGCTCTCCCACCCACGCACCACCAGCCGCCCACAGTCCTCCCTCCCACCCACGCACCATCGGCCTCCCTCAGCCCTCCTCTCACCCCACACCACCCGCCTCCCTTAGCCCTCCCTCTCCCACACACCACCCGCCCCTCCCAAGCCCTCCCCCACCCCACCCCGGCTCCCGTCGTCTCCCCGCCTCCTCAAACGGTCCGTTGGTCCCCCGCCCCTCCCCCGGTGCGTGCGGGTTGGTCCCGTGGGGGTGGGTACTCGGAGGGCCCGTGTCGTTGTCGCGTCGGTGATTTCAGGAGGGCTCCATGGGCGCGCTGGACCTGCCCGAACCCGTCGTCCGCCGCACCGGGACCGCACCCCCGGTCGACCCGGACCGGCTGGAGGCCGCGCTGCGTGACCGCGTCGACGGCGAGGTGCGGTTCGACGCCGGGAGCCGCGCGGCGTACGCCACGGACGCCTCGAACTTCCGGCAGACCCCGATCGGCGTGGTCGTCCCCCGTACCCCCGACGCGGCCGCCGAAGCCGTCGCCGTCGCGCGCGAGCACGGCGCACCCGTGCTGTCGCGGGGCGGTGGGACCAGCCTCGCCGGGCAGTGCTGCAACACGGCCGTGGTGATCGACTGGTCGAAGTACTGCCACCGCATCGAGTCCGTGGACGAACAGGCCCGCACCTGCGTCGTGCAGCCCGGCATCGTCCTCGACGACCTCAACCGGCAGCTCGCCCCCACCGGCCTGCGCTACGGTCCCGAACCCGCCACCCACGCCAACTGCTGCATCGGCGGCATGATCGGCAACAACTCCTGCGGCGCCACCGCCCAGGCGCACGGCAAGGTCGTCGACAACATCGCCCGCCTGGAGGTGCTGCTCTACGACGGCACGCGCTTCTGGTGCGGCGAGACCAGCGACGAGGAGTACGCCGAGATCGAGCGGCAGGGCGATCTACGGGCCGCCGTCTACCGGCAGTTGCGCGCCCTGCGCGACCGGTACGCCGACGAGATCCGCCGCCGCTACCCCGACATCCCGCGCCGCGTCTCCGGCTACAACCTGGACTCCCTCCTGCCCGAGCACGACTTCGACGTCGCCGGACTCCTGGTGGGCAGCGAATCCACGCTCGTCACCGTGCTGCGGGCGGAGCTGGAGCTGGTGCCGGTGGTCAGGGAACGCACGCTGGTGGTGCTCGGCTTCCCGGAGATCTCCGTGGCCGCCGACGCGGTCCCGGCCATCCTGCCGTACGAGCCGATCGCGCTGGAGGGCGTGGACGCGCGGCTGATCAGGGACGAGCGGATCAAGCACCTCAACGAGAAGGCGCTCGCCGAACTCCCCGACGGCAACGCCTACTTGATGGTGCAGTTCGGCGGCGACACGGTCGAGGAGGCCGACGAGCGGGCGCACCGGATGCTGGCCGGGCTCAACGAGTCCGAGCACGACGCCGAGGTCGCCTTCCTCGACGACCCCACGCACGAGGACCAGTTGTGGCAGGTGCGCGAGGCCGGGCTCGGCGCCACCGCGCACATCCCGGGCCACCCCGACACCTTCGAGGGCTGGGAGGACTCGGCGGTGCCGCCCGACCGGCTGGGCGAGTACCTGCGCCGACTGCGCGCCCTGTTCGACGAGTTCGGGTACCTGACCGACACCGGGCCCAGTCTCTACGGCCACTTCGGGCAGGGCTGTGTGCACACCCGGATCCCCTTCGACCTGTACAGCGCGGACGGGGTCGCGCACTACCGGCGGTTCATGGAGCGCGCCGCCGACCTGGTCGTGGAGTTCGGCGGGTCCTTCTCCGGCGAGCACGGCGACGGGCAGAGCCGGGGCGAGCTGCTGCCGCGCATGTTCGGGGACGAACTCGTGGAGGCCTTCGGGCGGTTGAAGGCCGTCTTCGACCCGCTGGACCGGATGAACCCCGGGAAGGTCGTGGCGCCGTACAAGCTGGACGAGAATCTGCGCCTGGGCAGCGACTGGGCCCCGTACGACCCTCGTGACCTGCACTTCCGTTTCCCGGACGACGGGCACTCGTTCGCCGAGGCCGCCAACAGGTGTGTGGGCGTGGGCAAGTGCCGCCAGCTGACCAACAAGGGCGGGTCCGTGATGTGTCCGTCCTACCAGGTCACACGGGAGGAGGAGCACTCCACACGGGGCCGGGCGCGGCTGCTGTTCGAGATGCTCGACGGGCACGGCGACAGCGCGATCCGCGACGGCTGGCGCTCGGAGGCGGTCCGGGACGCCCTCGATCTGTGTCTGGCGTGCAAGGGCTGCAAGCAGGACTGCCCGGCCGACGTCGACATGGCCACGTACAAGGCGGAGTTCCTGTCCCACCACTACGAGGGACGGCCCTGGCGCAGGCCGCGCTCCGACTTCTCCATGGGCTGGCTGCCGGCCGTCGCCCAGGCGGTCGGCCGCGCCCGTCTCGGCCCCGTCGTCAACGCGCTCACCCACACCCCGCCCCTGTCCAGGGCGGCCGTCGCGCTCGCGGGCGTCGAGGACCGGGAGGTGCCGCTGTTCGCGCCGCGGACGCTGCAGCAGTGGTTCGCGGGACGGCGGGAGCCGTACGGCGACGGGGCGCGCGGCAGCGTGCTGCTGTGGCCGGACACCTTCACCAACTTCTTCCACCCGCACATCGGACAGGCGGCCGTGGAGGTGCTGGAGCGCGCGGGCTGGCGGGTGGAGCTGCCGCAGGAGCCGCTGTGCTGCGGGCTGACCTGGATCTCGACCGGGCAACTGGACGTCGCCGAGCGGGTGTTGAGCCGTACCGTGCGCCGGCTCGCGCCGCATGTGCGGGCCGGCGGGCTGGTGGTCGGGCTGGAGCCGAGCTGTACGACCGTCTTCCGCTCCGACATGGGCGAGCTGTTCCCCGGCGACCGGGACGTGCGCCGGCTGCGCGACCAGACGGTCACGTTCGCCGAACTCCTCACCGAGCACAGCCCCGGCTACGAGCCGCCGCAGGTGCCGGAGCGGTCGGCGCGGGCGCTGGCGCAGGTGCACTGTCACCAGCACGCGGTGCTCGGCTGGGAGGCCGACCAGAAGCTGCTGCGGCGGGCCGGCGTCGACGTGGAACGCCTGGAGGCCGGCTGCTGCGGGCTGGCGGGCAACTTCGGCTTTGAGCGTGGCCACCTGGACGTCAGCAAGGCGTGCGCGGAACGGGTGCTGCTGCCCCGGCTGCGGTCCGAGGACGCCGGCACGGTGGTCCTGGCCGACGGCTTCAGCTGCCGCACCCAGATCCACGAGTTCGACTCCGGCGCCCACGAGGGTGTCCACCTGGCCGAACTCCTCGCTTCCGCCCTCCCCGGCACCGCCCACGGCAGCGCCTACGCCACGGCGCCGGAGGCCCGCCCGACCCCGCCGGGCCGCTGGGCCAGGACGGCGGCCCTGGCGGGGGCGGCCGGCCTTGCGGCGGCCGGCGTGGCGGGAGTGGCCGGGGTGATGCGCGCGGCTCGGCGGTGAGGCGGCGCGCGGTCCCGTGACGAGGGTGTGGCGTCGAGCGCGGTGGCGGCTACCGTCCCAGCGCCGCCAGCACCTCCGCGCAGATCGCCAGCGCCGTCTCCGCCGGGGTCCGGGCGCCAATGTCGAGGCCGATGGGGCCGTGGACGCGGGCGAGGTGCTCGTCGGACAGGCCCGCCGCGCGCAGACCCGCCGCGCGGCGCTCCTGCGTGTGCCGGGAGCCCAGGGCGCCGACGTACGCGATGCCCGAGGTCAGGGCCGTGTGCAGGGTCGGGACGTCGACGTCGGGCTCGTGGCTGAGCAGGACCAGGCAGGCGCCGGGGCGCTCACGGAGCGCCTTCGCGGCCTCCTGCGCGGCCGGTGTGACGGTGGCCTGCCAGCCCAGCAAGTCCGCCTGCGCGGTGAGGAGTCCGGCGAGTTCGCCGCCGCCGACGATGACGAGGTGCGGGACGGCGGGGCAGGTCTCGACGAGCACGAGCCCGGCGTCGGCGGCGGACGTCTCGCGGCCGGCGCGGTGCCGGGCGAGCAGGGCGCGGGCCCGGTCGGCGGCCTCGGAGCGCGTGCCGGCGGTGACGACCTCGCTGACGGCCCGCGTGCGCTCCTCGTCCAGCCGGGTGAGCAGGGCCGCGTCAGCTCCCTCGGCGAGCAGCTCCCACCAGCGGGCCGGTACGGCGTCGAGCCGCTGGAGCAGGATCTCGGCCTGTCCCCCGCAGGTGAGCCCGGCCTGCGTCACGCCCTCGTCGTGCACGGCGACGGCGCAGACCCGGGCCGTGTGCCCGGCGGGCAGCGCGGCGGCCTCGGCGGCCAGCCGCCCGTCGAAGGCGCCCTGGTAGAGCGTGCCGTGACAGCCGCCGTCCGTGTCGATCAGGAGCGCGTCGGCGGGGTGCCGGGGCCCGAAGCCCCGCTCGGTGACGGGCCGCGCCAGCACGGCCTCACGCCTCTCCGCCGCCCACCGTCGTGCCGTGTCCGCCAGTTCGCGCATGCCGTCAGCCTAGTCAGTACACGTCCCGTACGTACCTCTTGTCGGCCGCCAGCTGCTTGACGTAGGCCGCCGCCCCCGCCTCGTCGAGGCCGCCGTGCACGGCGGCGATGTCCCGCAGCGCCTGGTCGACGTCCTTGGCCATGCGGGAGGCGTCCCCGCAGACGTAGAAGTGGGCGCCGTCCTGCAGCCAGGACCACAGCAGCGGGCCGTGCTCGCGCATCCGGTCCTGGACGTAGACCTTGGCGCGCTGGTCGCGGGAGAAGGCGGTGTCGAGGCGGTCGAGGGTGCCGTCGGCGAGGAAGCCGGTGAGCTCCTGCTCGTAGTAGAAGTCGGTGGCCCGGTGCTGTTCGCCGAAGAACAGCCAGTTGGGGCCCCGGTGGCCGAGGGCGCGGCGCTGTTCCAGGAAGCCGAGGAAGGGCGCGACGCCGGTGCCGGGGCCGACCATGACCATCGGTGTGGCGGCGTCGGCGGGCGGCCGGAAGTGCGCGGCGCGCTGGACGTGCACGGGCACCGGGGTGCCGGGTTCGGCGTCGGCGAGGAAGGGGGAGCAGACGCCGTGGCGGGGGCGGCCGTGCAGGTTCTCGTAGCGGACGACGGACACGGTCAGGGAGACCAGGTGGGGGTCGGTCAGCGGGCTGGACGATATGGAGTACAGGCGGGGCTGGAGCCGGCCGAGCACCTCGGCCCACTCCTGGGCGGACGCCCGTACGCCGTACTCGGCGACCACGTCGACGGCCTGCCGGCCCCAGGACCACTTCGCCAGCTCGCCCTTGTTGCCGGGCCGCAGGAGCTTCTTCAACTCCCTCGGGTCGTGGGCGCGTTCGGCGGTGAAACGGAGCAGGCCGGGGGTGATCCGGGTGATGTCCAGGTGCCGTGACAGGGCTTCGGACAGGGGCACTTCCCCCACGCCGGTCACCTCCACCGCGCTGCCGGCGTCCAGTCGGGCGACGGTCAGCCACTCCGCCACCAGGGCAGGGGAGTTGAGCGGCTGGACGCCGAGCGCGTCGCCGGCCTCGTAGAGCAGCGGGGTCTCGCTGTCGCGGGTGTCGAAGGTGAACCGGCGGACCTCCTTGCCGGCGCCGGGGAGGCTGAGGAGGCGGTTGCCGGTGAGGCGGGCGGTGACGGGGGACGGTTTCCTCGGGCGCGGGGCGGGCGGGGCGGGGGCGGCCGGTGTCCCGGCCGGCGCGGTGGCCGGGGCGGGGGCGGCGGCGGGTTCCGGGGCGCCGGACAGGGCCGTGAGGACCCGGTCGAGCCAGGCGTGCGCCGCGTCCTCGAAGTCCGGTTCGCAGTCGGTGCGGGGGGCCAGGCGCAGTGCGCCCAGTTCGTCCAGGCGCCGGTCCAGGCGGCGGCCGTGGCCGCAGAAGTCGTCGTACGACGAGTCGCCGAAGGCGAGGACGGCGTAGCGCCGCCCCTCCATGCGCGGGGTGCCGGGCGCGGCCAGGGTCTCCCAGAAGCCGGCGCCGTTGTCGGGGGCGTCGCCGTCGCCGAAGGTGCTGGTGACCAGCAGCAGGTCCGCGCCGGGCGGCAGCGCGGCGGGGTCGGCCTCGTCCATGCCGAGCAGGGACGCGGCGTGCCCGACGGTCTTCAGCCGCTCGGCGACGGTGGCGGCGAAGTCCTCGGCGTTGCCGGTCTGGGAGGCCCACAGGACGACGACCTCACGGCCCGGCACGGCGGCCGCCGCTCCGACGGTCTCGGCGGCCCGTGAGTACATGCCGGCCAGCACGCCGTTGACCCACAGGGCGTGCTCGGGGCTGAAGGGCGCCGACGGCGGCAGCACCGGAACGCCCGGTGAACCGGAGGGGATGCCGGCGAGGAAGCCCACCAGGTACTGCCGTTCCCGTGCGGTGAGCACCGGCGGCGGAGCCGGTTCGAGCCCGAAGGGACCGGCGGCGGCGGTGGCGACCGCCGGGTCGGCGAGGGGCGTTCGCACGGTCGCCGGTGTGCGGACCGTGACCGCCGTGGCCGCTTTGGTCAGCGACACCGCGCACACCTTCAACTCGGGCTGGAAGGACAGCGGGTCGACGGCGTCGCTGGTGACCGCGTTGACGCTGAGGTACTCGCCGAACAGGTCGTTCCAGTGGAACGGCGCGAAGCAACTCCCCGGCTGCACACGGACGGTGACCACCGCGGGGAGCACCGCCCGGCCGCGCCGCGAGGCGACCTCCACCGAGTCGCCGTCGGCGATGCCGAGCGCGGCGGCGTCGCGCGGGTGCACTTCCGCGAAGGGCCCGGGGTCGAGCTTGTTCAGCTGGGGCACCTTCGCCGTCTTGGTCAGCGTGTGCCACTGGTGCTGCAGGCGCCCGGTGTTGAGGACGAACGGGTAGTCGTCGTCGGGCATCTCGGCGGGCGGGATGTGCGGACGGGCGAAGAAGACGGCACGCCCGCTCGCGGTGGGGAAGGTGAGCGAGCCGTCCTCGTCCACGTACCGCACCGGATTGCGGTCGGGGCCCTCCTCGCTCGCCGCCGGCCACTGCACGGGCGTCCGGCGCAGCCGCTCGTACGTCACCCCGCGCAGGTCCCAGCCGGTCCTGGGGTTCCAGAACCGCTTGATCTCCTCGAAGATCTCCTCGGCGCTCTCGTACGAGAATCCCTCCGCGTAGCCCATCTCCCGCGCGACGGCCGCGATGAGCCGCCAGTCGGCCGTCGCCTCGCCCGGCGGATCGGCGGCCGGGCGGGCGAGGGTGAGGTTGCGCTCGCTGTTGACCAGGACGCCCTCGGTCTCGGTCCACAGCGCGGCGGGCAGCACGACGTCGGCGTAGGCGTTGGTCTCGGTGTCGGCGAAGACGTCCTGGGTGACGACGAACTCGGCGGCCTCCAGGCCCTCGATGACCGTCCTGCGGTTGGCGACGGAGGCGACCGGGTTGGTGCAGATGATCCAGCAGGCTCTGATCTGCCCGTCGGCCATCTTCCGGAACATCTCCACGGTGCCCTTGCCGACGCCGTCGGCGCGCAGCGTCCCGGGCTCCAGCCGCCACAACTCCTCGGTGAACGCCCGCTCTTCGTCGACCAGCACCGAGCGCTGGCCGGGCAGCCCCGGGCCCATGTAGCCCATCTCCCGGCCGCCCATGGCGTTGGGCTGGCCGGTGAGGGAGAACGGCCCGCTGCCGGGACGGCAGATGGCGCCGGTGGCCAGGTGCAGGTTGATCAGGGCGTTGGTGTTCCAGGTGCCGTGCGTGGACTGGTTGAGCCCCATCGTCCAGCAGCTGGTCCACTCCCCCGCCTCGCCGATCAGCCGGGCCGCCTCGCGGAGGTCGGCCTCGGGGATGCCGGTGATCTCGGCGACGGCGGCGGGCGGGTAGTCGGCGAGGAAGGCCGGCATCTCCTCCCAGCCCTCGGTGTGCCGGGCGATGAAGTCGGCGTCGGTGTGCCCGTTCTCGTGCAGCAGGTGCAACAGGCCGTTGAGCAGGGCGAGATCGGTGCCGGGCCTGATCTGCAGGAACAGGTCGGCCTTCGCGGCGGTGGCGGTGCGGCGCGGGTCGACGACGACGAGCCTGGCGCCGGCCGACTTCACCCGGTCCATCATGCGCAGGAACAGGATGGGGTGGCAGTCGGCCATGTTGGAGCCGATGACGAGGAAGAGGTCGGCGCGGTCGAGATCCCGGTACGAGCCCGGGGGGCCGTCGGCGCCGAGCGAGAGCTTGTAGCCGGTGCCGGCACTCGCCATGCACAGCCGGGAGTTCGACTCGATCTGGTTGGTGCGGACGAACCCCTTGGCCAGCTTGTTCGCCAGGTACTGCGCCTCCAGGCTCAGCTGCCCGGAGACGTAGAAGGCGACGGCGTCGGGGCCGTGCTCGTCGATGACGGCGCGCAGGCGCCGCGCGGTCTCCCTGACCGCCGCGTCGGTCCCGGTCGGCACCGGTTCCTCGCCCCGCTCGGGGCGGACCAGGGCCGTGGCCAGCCGTCCCGGCGCGGCGAGCAGGTCGGCCGTGGTGGCGCCCTTGGTGCACAGCCGGCCGCGGTTCGCGGGGTGGTCCTTGTCGCCGGACGCCTTCAGGACCGTACGGCGTCCGTCCGGACCCATGCCGATGTCGAGGACCATGCCGCAGCCCACACCGCAGTAGGAGCAGACCGTCCGCACCTTCCTCGTGTCGGCGTTCCGCGAGTCGGGCGCGGCCACGGGCACCCCCTGCCTTCCCTGATCGTCCCGTGCGGGTGGAGCTGTGGCGACCGTACGAAATGCCCATTACACGGGTGTCTCCTGAGCCGGTCGGCAGGGGTTACGCCGGACGCACAGGAGTGAGCGGTGCGATGTGAGAGGGCTGCCGTCCCCGGATTGCCTATGTTGACATAGGTATCTGGTCATACGTACGCTGCGCACATGCCCCAGCGCACCGCGTCCGCCCCGGACGCCCAGGACATCGACCACGTGGCCGCCGGCCTCGTGGCGTGCCTGCCCGCGCTGGCCCGGGTGCTCGACCGGCGCGTCGGCCAGGACTTCCCGCACCCCAAGCCCCCCGAGGCCCAGATCGCGCTGCTCCGGCACGTCGAGGCCCAGGACGGCGTGACCGTGCGCGAGGCGGCCGAGGCACTGCTGATGAAGCCGAACAACGTCAGCGCGCTGGTCACGCAGATGACCGAGCAGGGACTGCTGGAGCGCCGGCCCGACCCCGCCGACAAGCGGGTCGCCCACCTCCACCTCACCCCGACCTCGCGGGCGCGGCTCGCCGCGGTCAACGCGCTCATGAGCACCCACGTCGCGGACGCGCTGCGCGAACTGACCGAGGGCGAACTGGCCGCCCTCGGCTCCGCGCTGGGCGCCCTGACGGCACTCGACCGGCACCTTCACCGCACCGCCCGCTGAGCCCCCCGGCCGGCGGGCGGTTCCCCGCGCCCGCTCTCCGGCCGGCGCGCACCTCTCGACACCCACGTACGAAGGACAGGCACCGGCATGCCCTCCGCCACCCCCGTCTCCACCACACCCGCCACCCACGCCCCGCCCGCCGGGCAGCCGCACGGCCTGCGGGCCAACCCCTGGCTGACACTGGTCGCCGTCGCCTTCGGCCTCTTCATGGTCGGCCTCGACGGCTCCGTCGTCTCGATCGCCAACCCCGAGATCGGCCGCGACCTGAACGCGTCCACCGCCGACCTCCAGTGGGTCACCAACGCCTACCTGCTCGCGCTCGCCGCCACCCTGATCCTCGGCGGCAAGCTGGGCGACCGGTTCGGGCGCCGCACCTTCTACCTGACCGGCGTCGTGGGCTTCACCCTCTCGTCGGTCGCCATCGGCCTATCGGGGTCCATCACGGGCGTCGTCGTCTTCCGCGCGCTGCAGGGCTTCTTCGGCGCGCTGCTGATGCCGAACACGCTCGGCCTGCTGCGGGCGGTGTTCCCGCCGCGCAAGTTCGGCATGGCGGTGGGCATCTGGGCCATGGTCTCCTCGGTCTCCACCGCGCTCGGCCCCATCGTCGGCGGCCTGCTCGTGCAGCACGTCGACTGGGAGTCGGTGTTCTACATCAACGCCCCCATCGGTGTCGCCGCGCTGGTCTTCAGCGCCGTCGTGCTGCCGCAGAGCCGCAACTCGGCCGCCGCGGGCGAGAAGTTCGACCTCGTCGGGGTCGTGCTGCTGGCCCTGGGGCTGCTCGCCGTGGTGTTCGGCGTCGTCAAGGGCGAGACGTGGGGCTGGACTTCGGGCGGCACGCTGGGCGCGATCGCGGCGGGTGTCGTCCTCGTCGTCGTCTTCGGCCGCCACGAGGCCCGGCACGCCGCGCCGTTGCTGCCCATGCGCCTGTTCCGCAACCCGGCGCTGACGATCGGCGCGGTCGTCACCGCACTCAACTTCTTCGTCCTGCTCGGCGTGATCTTCTTCGTCATGCTCTACCTGCAGAACGTGCGCGGCTTCACCCCGGTCGAGGCCGGGGTGCGCACCCTGCCGCTGAGCCTGGCGTCGGTGGTGGCCTCCCCGCTGGGCGCCGCGCTCACCGAACGGTTCGGACCCCGCTTCACCATGCCGCTGGGCATGTCGCTCCAGGCGATCGCGTGCTTCACGATGCTCGGCTGGAGCGCGCACTCCTCGTACACGGCGATGTGGCCGCCGTTCATCGCCCTCGGTCTGGGCGTCGGCATGGTGATGGCGTCCTCCTCCGACGCCATCGTGGGCAACGCGCCGGTCCGGGACGGCGGTGTCGCGGGCGGCCTGCAGGCGACGGCGCTGCAGATCGGCGGCGCGCTGGGCACGTCGGTGCTGGTCTCGCTGATCGGCAGCCGGGTCGGGTCCACGCTGACCGGCGAGCTGACGTCGGCGGGGGTGCCGGCGGCGACGGCGGCCGGGCTGGCCGGGGCGAAGGACGCGGTCGCCCTGGGCGTCGCCCCGGTCTCCGGGGAGATGCCCGCGCGGCTCAAGTCGGCGGTCGCGGAAGGCAGTCACCAGGCGTTCATGAACGGCGTGCACGCCAGCGTGCTGGTCGCGGGGGTGCTGTGCGTCGCGGGCGCGGTGGTGGCCGCGGCGGGTGTACGGCGCTCCGAGGCACCCGCGGGCCACTGACGGGCCCTCGCCGGCCGACGGGTGCCGACGGGCGGGGACACCCAACGGTCCCGCACAGGAAACCCCAACTCCTTCTGAAAGAAGGGTAACCGGCGGTAACTTCTGCGATGGTCCCCACCGCAACCGCTTACCCCCTCCAGGAGGACACCCTCATGCGAAGACTCCTCGCCATCCTCGCGACGGCGGCCGCGACCCTCGGCGGGCTCACCGCCACCGCCCCGTCCGCGGCCGCCGCCGACTCGGGCAGCTTCAGCGTCCTCAGCTACAACGTGGCCGGGCTGCCCGAGGGCCTGTCCAGCGCCTCGACACCCCGCGACACCAGCAGCACGGCGATCGGCCAGCGGATCGCGCCGTACGACGTCGTCCATGTCGAGGAGGACTTCAACTACCACGCCTACCTCTACGCGGGCGACACCGCGCACACCTACCGGACGCCGACCAGCGGCGGGGCGGGCATCGGCGACGGCCTCAACACACTCTCCAAGATCCCGTACGACGTGGACGACTTCGAGCGGGTCGGCTGGAACTCCTGCCAGCTCGACTCCGGCGACTGCCTGACCCCCAAGGGCTTCACGTTCATGCGCGAGCGGCTCGCCGAGGGCGTGTACGTCGACTTCTACAACCTGCACACCAACGCGGGCACGAACGACGGCGACGAGGCATCCCGCGCCGACAACCTCAACCAGCTCACGGACTTCATCAGCACCCACTCGGCCGGGAACGCCGTCGTGGTCATGGGCGACACCAACACCCGCTACACGCGCTCGGCCGACACCATCGCCGAGTTCGCCTCGGCCAACGGGCTCACCGACGCCTGGGTCCAGCTGATCCGCGGCGGCTCGGCGCCGGCCAAGGGCAGCGACGCGCTGGTGTGCGACCAGTCGGGGGCGACCGTGCCCAACACCTGCGAGGTCGTCGACAAGGTCCTCTACCGCGGCAGCAAGCTGGTCTCGCTCAACGCGACCTACTACAACAACGAGCACGCCAAGTTCCTGACGGACGGCGGGCTGATGCTCTCCGACCACGACCCGATCACGGTGAACTTCTCCTGGTCGCGCACCTCCGCATTCCAGCTCAGCGACCAGTTCGGCGGACCGCACGGCGACTACTTCAACGACATCGACAGCGTCCCGGCCGGCGCCCGTGCCACGGCGATCACGCTGCGCTCCGGCTCCCGCGTCGACCAGATGGGCCTCACCCTGGCCGGCGGCACCACGCTCACCCACGGCGGCACGGGCGGCACGGCGTCGTCGCTGACGCTGGGCAGCGGGGAGTACGTGACCACGGCGTACCTCTGCGAGGGCCAGTACAACAGCCACACGCGGATCTTCTACGCCAAGTACACGACCAACCTGGGCCGCACCCTGGCCGGCGGCACCACCACCTCCGACTGCGTCACCCGTACCGCGCCGTCGGGCTGGCAGATCGCCGGGTTCCACGGCCGCGCCGGGGACGAGGTCGACAAGATCGGCTTCATCTACACGCAGCGGTAAGGGAGTTGGCGGGCGTGGCCGGTGCGCACAGGAATCACCAAAGATGGCCGAGGTGATTGACGCGCACATGGCCACGCCCTACCTTCTGACCGACCATCCGAACCTTGTTCAGAATATCGACCAACGCTTGCCGTCCTTAAGGGCCCCCGCACACCCCTTGGAGCACGCATGGCCCCCTCCCGCCGTCATTTCCTCGGCCTCGCGGCCACCACTCCGCTGGCCGCGACCGGCGCGCTGAGCCTCGGCGCGGGCACCGCGCACGCGGCCGACTCGGCGTACGTGATGTGCTACTTCACCGAGTCGACCTCGCTGGGCGACGGCACCGACTACGGTCTCCACCTCGCCGTCAGCCAGGACGCGCTGGAGTGGACGCCGCTGAACCAGAACAACCCGGTCGTCACGCCCACCGAGGGCGACCTGGGCCTGCGCGACCCGTTCATCCTGCGCAAGCAGGACGGCACGTTCGTCGTCATCGCCACCGACCTCAAGGGCACCGACTGGACGTACGTCAGCCAGTACATCCACGTCTGGTTCTCCACCGACCTGCGCACCTTCACCGGCTACCACCGGCTGAAGCTGCACGACATGGACACCCACGCCTGGGCGCCGGAGGCGTTCTGGGACGCGAGCCGGGGCCGGTACGCGGTGATCTACTCGGCCGTCGACGACAGCGGCCACAACGTCATCATGGTGAATTACACCAGCGACTTCCTCACCGCCTCCGACCCGCAGGTCTTCTTCGACCCCGGCTACGACGTCATCGACGGCGACATGGCCGTGGGCATGAACGGCTACAACTACCTCTATTTCAAGAAGGACCAGACCCTCGTGGGCGCCCGCTCCACCTCACTCGACCCGGGCAGCTTCACGGAGTTCGGCACGGCCGTCTCGCACGGCGGCACCGAGGCCCCGGAACTGGTGAAGTCCCTCACCTCGAACACCTGGTACCTCTACGGCGACACGTACACGCCCAACGGCGTCTTCTACGTCTGGCAGTCCGCCGACCTGTCGTCGGGCACCTGGACCGCCCTGGACCAGAGGACCTACACCCAGCCGGTCAACTCCAAGCACTGCGGCATCCGTTCGATCACGTCGACGGAGTACTCCAACCTGCTGGCGTACTGGGGGACTCCGGCCTGGAACCGCCTCAAGTCCTACAACCACCCGGCCCGTTACGTCCGCCACAGCGACTTCGTCGGCCGGATCGACGAGTATCCGATCGATCCGTACCCCGACTCGGAGTGGAAGCTGGTCCCGGGCCTCGCGGACTCCTCGGGCGTCTCCTTCCAGTCAGTCAACTACCCGACCCGCTACCTGCGCCACTACGACTACCAGCTCCGACTCGACGTCAACGACGGCACGTCGACGTTCGCCGCGGACGCGACCTTCTACCGTACGGCGGGCCTGGCGCAGTCGACCTGGTCGTCGTTCCGGTCGTACAACTACCCCACCCGCTACATCCGCCACTTCGACTACGTCCTGCGCATCGACCCGGTCTCCACGGCCACGGACCGGCAGGACGCGACGTTCCACGTCGGTTACTAGCGCCTCACGCGCGCCGCCCCACCGCCACGAAGGACGAGGCGAAGAAGCGCAGCCGGCCGGTGTCCTGTTCGGCACGGCGGAAGGCCTCGTCCCAGCGGGCGACGTCGTCCGCCGTGGCGACGCCTTCGGCGACCAGGGTGTCGCGGGCGGCCCAGGCGGGACCGCGCAT
Source organism: Streptomyces sp. 7R007 (assembly GCF_054850255.1). Taxonomy (NCBI): domain Bacteria; kingdom Bacillati; phylum Actinomycetota; class Actinomycetes; order Kitasatosporales; family Streptomycetaceae; genus Streptomyces; species Streptomyces sp. 7R007. The sequence goes on from NZ_JBTWMV010000030.1 coordinate 51,116, forward strand.
GCCGGGCGGCGGGGTGACGACGTTGATGTGTCCCTCGTAGGCGACGACGTCCAGACCGGCGGCGACGAGGAGTTCGTCGAGCCGCCTGCCCACGGTCAGGTCGTTGCCCCGCTGCCGGTGCATCTCGCGGTAGCACCGGTCCATCTCGTCGAACTCCGGCGGCGCCCCGCGCAGTCCGGACGACGTCACGTCGATGTCGACGAGGTACACCGCGCCGCCGCCGGGCCGGACCAGCGTGCCGAGATGGTCGACGATCGCCTGCTCCCGGCCGCCGTTGTGGGCCAGGACATGCCGGAGCATCACCAGGTCGAAGGTGCCGGCGGGCAGCCCCGTGTCGTCGGCCGCCGCGACGGCGGTCCGCACGTCCACACCGGCCCGCTCCGCGAGCGCCTCGGCGACGGCCACCGCGTCGCCGTCCCGGTCCACGGCCCATACGGCACCGTCCGGGGCGGCGAGCGCGGCCAGCCGTACGGCGATCGCGCCGGGCCCGCAGCCCACGTCGGCGATCCGCGCCCCGGGAACGGCTCCGGCCTCCGCCCAGAGGTCCCGCTCGCGCCGCTCGGCGATCTCGGCCATGAGCCGGTACCGCTCGATCTCCGAGTCACTGAGGACGAGTGAGTAGTCGGCCACGGCGTTCCTTCCTCTCGGGGCGGGGCGCTGTCGGGCGCGGAACGCTTCACATGATGCGCTCACCGGGACAACGACGGAGAGGTACCTCCGGTACCGCCACCTTCCGGTGGAGGCCGCGAAGCCGTCAGGGAGACCGTCGGGGAGAATCCGTACGGACCGACGCGAGGTCCGCCCCGGCCCGCACCCGACCCCCGAAAGGCCCGGCACGATGACGAGCGCGGACACCGCCCCCCTCGACGACCCGGTGGGCGAGTCCCTGCGCGGCGCTCACGCGGCCCTCGCCCGCCGGCTCGGCCGCGCCGCCACCTACCTCCCGGACGTCGCGACCTTCTCGGCGCTCTCCCCCACCGCGGACCCGGCCGACTGGGTTGACCTCGCCCGCCTGCTCGGCAGCGGCGCCTTCGCCGACATGTTCAGCTGCCCGGCGACCCCGCCGCCGGACTGGGAGCCGGTCTTCACCCTGGAGGGCCGGCAGATGATCTGGCCCGGCGCCCGCCCCGTCCGCGCCGACACCGGCGGCGTGGTCGAACTGGGCGCGGCCGACGTGCCCGAGATGCTCGCCCTCGCCGCGCGCACCGAACCGGGACCGTTCTGGCCGCGCACCCACGAACTCGGCACCTACCTCGGCGTCCGCGTCGACGGCCGCCTGGTCGCCATGGCCGGCGAACGCCTGCGCCCTCCGGGCTGGACCGAGATCAGCGCCGTGTGCACGGCCCCCGAGGCGCGCGGCCGGGGCCACGCCGCCCGCCTGGTGACGGCCCTCGCCGCCCGCGTCCTCTCCCGGAACGAACGCCCGTTCCTGCACGTCGCCGAGACGAACACCGCGGCGATCACCCTCTACGAACGCCTCGGCTTCACCACCCGCGCCCAAGTGACCTTCCGCGGCTTCCGCACACCGTGACAGCGGCCCCGCGTCAACGGCCCCGCTTCAGCGTCCCTTTCCGGCAGGCTCCAGAACCCGCCGCGCACTCCACGTGATGCGTCGGCTTCCCGGCGCTGCTTCACGGTGGCGAAGGCGACGGCCGGCCCCGATCCGGGTGAGGCCGGCCGTCGGCGAGGTACACAGGCAGGTTCAGCGCTGCAGGGTGAGGACAGCGGGCCGCCAGGGCAGTTGGTCGTAGGGACCGCTCGCGGAGGGGGACTTGCCCTGGTAGAGGAACTGCAGGTTGCAGGGGTCGATGGTCATGGTCTGGTCGGGGTTGTTGCGGACCAGGTCGCCGTGGCTGATGTCGTTGGTCCACGTGGCGCCGCTGTTCGCCTTCCCCGCGAAGGGGTTGCTCTCACTGGCGGCCTGCGGGGTCCACGTGCCGTTCAGGCTGGAGGCCGTGAACGAGCGGAAGTAGCGCCCGTTCGCGCCGATCGCCTCGACGATCATGAGGTACTGGTTCTGGCCCTGCACCTTGTAGACCTGCACCGCCTCGAACAGGTTGTTCGTCGAGTCGCTCATGACCGTGGTGTACGAGGAGCCGAAGTTGCCCGGGAAGTTCCCGATCGGCATGCTCGCCCGGTAGATCTTGCCGTTGTCACCGGCGAAGAACAGGTACATGTTCTGGTCGTCGGCGATCAGTGTCTGGTCGATCGGTCCGGTGCCGGAGCCGGAGATGCTGCCGGTGAACAGCGGCTGCGGCGCGGACCAGCCGTTGGGGTTGGTCGGGTCGCTCGACGTGCGGTAGATGAAGGGCCATGAACCCCACTGGTAGGCCAGCACCCAGATGTTCTTGGGCGCGAAGTAGAACAGCGTGGGCGCCACCGCGGCCTGGTTCATCCCGGTCTGGCGAGCCGATGCCATGTCCGACCAGTTGGTGAAGGGAGCGAACGCCATCGAGCCGTACGACGATCCCGACACGTTGGACCCGTAGACGAGGTGCTGGCCGTTGTAGACGACGTTGGTGAAGTCCTTCAGCGAGACCCACCCGTTCGCCGGCTGCGCCAACGCACCCGTCGACGTCCACCGGTATGTCGACGGCAGAGAACACGTGCCGTCCCCCGGCGAGGTCGTCCCGGACAGGCCGGTCCACTTCTGGTTGCTGCCCCCGTTGCACGTCCAGATCTCCGCCGCCGTGCCGTTGGCCGTACCGGAGCCCGTGACGTCCAGGCACAGCCCGGACTCCACGCCGACAACCGTGCCGTCGGAGTTCACCCGCCACTGCTGGTTCGCACCGCCGGAGCAGGTCCAGATCTGCACCCGGGTACCGGCCGCGGTGGCGTGGCCCGGAACATCCAGGCACTTGTTGCCGTACACGGTGAGCTGGTTGCTGTCCGTCAACGTCCACTGCTGGTTGGTCCCGCCCCAGCAGTCGTAGATCTGCAGATACGTGCCGTCGGTCTGGCTGGCGCCCGGCACATCGAGACACCGGCCGGAACCGACGCCGCGCAAGGCGCCGCTGGAAGCCGCCTGAGCCGGGGCGGCGACAAGTATCGCCGCCAGCGCCGCCAGGGCCGCGACCATGGCGGCGAGCACCACAGACGGATGCCTTCGGCTGGAACTTCCTCTGCGCATGGATACTCCCTAGACCTTGAGCTAGACCTTGAGTAGGCGGTTCCGGTCGTGCGATGGAGCAGCTCAGAGTGTTCGTCATGTCGAACAAGCGTCGAAGCGTCGAGCAACCGGAATGATAGGGAACCGGTGAACGGCGTCAATACCTCTCGCATGTATCGCCCTCCGCGTCGAAACATTCGCCCTCCTGCATGCCAGCCGGCGCGCGCCACGCCGCCAAGCGCTCTCGGCCAAGCCCGCCCCCGTGCCCGTAGCGCCGGAACTTCCACACTCAGCCGACACCGGCGGATCACCGTTCACTTGTTGTGACCGAAAGTTTCGTTCACCAATCGGAAACTTCTCAGCGAAGAGTATTGACGATCCACGGTCAGGCCTCAATGATTCCTGTCTGGGACAGCCGGCCCTGGTTCGAGATTCCGGGCTGTACCGGCCCGGGCGATCCATGCCGCACGGCAGGTCAGCGACCAGCTGCCAGGGCAGACCCGCGCACCACGTCATCTGCGCCACCCCGTTCCGTTCCGGTGAGGTTCCGTCGGGACGTGGAACACGCCCGCCGCCCGCCGTACGTCGGGCCCGACGGCCGACGACGCACTCCCCTGCGCTTCAGTTGATCAGCGATTCCTACCTCGGAGGAACTGTCATGGGCTCGTACGCCCTTCCCAGATCCGTTGTCCGCCGGAAGACCCGCGGCCTGCTCCTGGCCCTGGTCGTCGGCGTCCTCGGTCTGGTCACCGCACTGGTCGCGCCGCCGAAGGCGCACGCCGCCGAGAGCACGCTCGGCGCCGCGGCGGCACAGAGCGGCCGCTACTTCGGCACCGCCATCGCCTCGGGCAGGCTGGGGGACTCGGCCTACACGACCATCGCGAACCGTGAGTTCAACATGGTCACGCCCGAGAACGAGATGAAGATCGACGCCACCGAGCCACAGCGGGGCCAGTTCAACTTCACCGCCGGCGACCGCGTCTACAACTGGGCCGTGCAGAACGGCAAGAAGGTGCGCGGTCACACGCTGGCCTGGCACTCCCAGCAGCCCGGTTGGATGCAGAGCCTCAGCGGCAGCTCGCTGCGCCAGGCGATGATCGACCACATCAACGGCGTGATGGCCCACTACAAGGGCAAGATCGCCCAATGGGACGTCGTCAACGAGGCCTTCGCGGACGACGGTTCGGGCGGCCGCCGGGACTCCAACCTCCAGCGCACCGGCAACGACTGGATCGAGGTCGCCTTCCGCACCGCGCGCGCCGCCGATCCCGCGGCCAAGCTCTGCTACAACGACTACAACATCGAGAACTGGACCTGGGCCAAGACCCAGGGCGTGTACAACATGGTCCGGGACTTCAAGCAGCGCGGCGTGCCGATCGACTGCGTCGGGTTCCAGTCGCACTTCAACAGCGGCAGCCCCTACAACAGCAACTTCCGCACCACGCTGCAGAACTTCGCCGCCCTCGGCGTCGACGTGGCCATCACCGAACTCGACATCCAGGGCGCCTCGTCCACGACCTACGCCAACGTGACCAACGACTGCCTGGCCGTCTCGCGCTGCCTCGGCATCACCGTCTGGGGCGTGCGCGACAGCGACTCCTGGCGGTCGGGTGACACACCGCTGCTGTTCAACGGCGACGGCAGCAAGAAGCCCGCCTACACCGCCGTCCTCAACGCGCTCAACGGTGGCTCCACCACCACGCCTCCCCCCACGGGAGGCGGACAGATCAAGGGCGTCGGCTCGGGACGCTGCCTGGACGTGCCCAACGCCAGTACCACCGACGGCACCCAGGTCCAGCTGTGGGACTGCAACAGCGCCACCAACCAGCAGTGGACGGTCACCGACGCCGGTGAACTCAGGGTCTACGGCAACAAGTGCCTGGACGCCGCCGGCACGGGCAACGGCACCAAGGTGCAGATCTACAGCTGCTGGGGCGGCGACAACCAGAAGTGGCGCCTGAACTCCGACGGTTCCATCGTCGGCGTCCAGTCCGGACTCTGCCTCGACGCCGTCGGAGCCGGCACCGCCAACGGCACCCTGATCCAGCTCTACTCCTGCTCGAACGGCACCAACCAACGGTGGACCCGCACCTGAGGGGACCTGCCACAAACGAAGAGGGGAAGCCGCGACAGCCCACGGCGCGGCTTCTCCCCACTGGGAGCCGATCGACAGCGTGGGAATGTGCATCCGCGAGGGTGCGTGTCGTCGGCTCCATGGGCGAGGGTATGCCGGGCTGTCGAGTCCTTCTCGGTCTCCGAATGGCGGACCTTCCCGCAGGCCGCGCCCATAGCGTGCCCCTAAAGGCGTTATTGAAGCCCCAGGTCAGTGGCCTGGGGCTTGTTTCCATCGGGGTGCCGTTGCTGCCCGGGCAGGGCACAAGCCGCTTGTGGGAGCGGACACTTGACCGTCGAGGGTCCTGCGTCGGAGCGGGAGGTCGTCGGGGAGTACCCGGAACGCCTTGTAACGGCCCAACGGGTGTACGGCCCGGAAGTCCCGTCGGTCGAGGGTGAGAATCGCGTCCGTGTCGTAGTCGGCGGCAAGCGCCACGTTCACCGCGTCGGCGAGGTCGAGGTCCAGCGCGCGGTGGCGGACACGAACGGACTGGGCGGCGCCCAGGTGGTCTTCCGTGATCTCCGGCAGGACGACACGACCCCGGCTCATCCAGCGCCGAAGGTCGTCGACCGCGCTGACGGCAGCCTCCCTGCCGAGCTCGCGCGTCGCCACGTGATCCAGTTCGGCCAGCAGGAGCGGAGACATGACCAGCAGGCCCGCCGCCATGATGGCCTCGTTCGCCGCCCGGTGTTCCGGGTGAGCCGAATCCAGCGCTGCCAGAAGGCCGGACGTATCGGCGACGACAATGATCACTCGGCGGATCCGGAGCCCGAGCCGGTCTCACGCCGGACCGCATCGGCGACCGTGTCGCGGACTGCCGACCTGGGCAGCGTACGCCCCGGCCCCTCGAAGGTGCGCGAGAACAGCGGCTCGTCCCAGACCCGGTTCGCCATGGCCGCAAGGTGGATGCCCTGACGGATGATCTCGGCCTCGCTTACACCCCGGGCGGGTCCAGACCCCAGCGCCGCCCCGCGCCCTGCCGTAGCGCGGCCTCACGATCACCGCGGGACGGGGGCCATGGAACCGAGAAGCGCTGCGTGAGCATTGACCTACGTCTCGCCTGCGGACGTTCCGTCAAGGACCGTCGCACCTTCGCCGCGCAGATGAGGAGCAACACGGTTGGGTACACGTTCCGTGCCCGCCGCCGGAGCCTCGGTTCCTGAGCAGCACAGCGGCGCCAGGTCAGGAACCCTTCGCGGCCGGTTCGAGGATCGCGACACACTCGACGTGATGGGTCATCGGAAACAGGTCGAACACCCGCAGCGTCCGCACCCGGTACCCCCCGTCCCGGAAGTACGCCAGGTCCCGTGCCAGCGCCGCCGGGTCGCAGGCCACGTAGGCGATGCGGCGGGCGCCCAGGGAGGAGAGGTGGTCGACCGTCCTGCGGCCCGCGCCCGCCCGCGGGGGGTCGAGGACGATCAGGTCGACCTCGGTGATGCCGGTGCGCGGCAGGACCGTCTCCACCTTGCCCTGCTCGATGCGGACGCGGTCGAAGTCGGCGAGGTTGTGCCGCGCGTCCTCCACGGCCCGCTTGCCGGACTCGATGCCGAGGACCGCGCCCTGGTCGCCGAGGCGGTCGGCGAGGGCGCCGGCGAAGAGGCCGACACCGCAGTACAGGTCGAGCGCGGTCTCGCCCTTGCGCGGGAGGAGGCCCTGCATGACCGCCGTCACCAGGGTCTGCGCCGCCTTCGGGTGGACCTGCCAGAAGCCGCCGTTGCCGACCCGGTACGTGCGGCCGTCCGCGCGCTCGCGGACGAAGGGGCGGCCGTGCACCCGGTGCACCCCGCCGTCCTTCTCGCCGACCCGCAGCACCGACACCGGCCGGTCCAGCTCGACGATCGGCAGCCGGGCGCCGGGGCGGGGCGTGAGGATGACCTGCCGGTCCTGCGAGCCCGTCGCCGCGATCGCGTCGACGGACGCCATGCCGCTCCAGTCCCGCTTCTCGACGCCCAGCTCGCTGACGCCCTCCGCGGCGATCATGCAGTGGTCGATGGGCTCCACCTCGTGCGAGCGGTGGCGGCGCAGACCGGCGTGGCCGTCCGCGTCGACCGCGTACTGCACCCGCGTCCGCCACTGCGGCACCTGCCCCGCCGGCAGCTTGTCGCCCTCGGCCGGCATCACCGTGCCGTCCCAGCCGGCCTCCTCGGGAGTGAGCCCGGCCAGGCGCCGCAGCTGCTCCGCGACGACCTCGCCCTTCAGCCGCCGCTGCGCCCCCGGCTTGGCGTGCTGCCAGTCGCAGCCGCCGCAGCGGCCGGGACCGGCGTAGGGACAGGGCGCCTCGATGCGGTCCTTGGACGCCTCCAGCACCGAGACGGCGTCGGCACGCAGGAAGCGGGCCCCCTCCTCGCCCTCGGTGACCCGGGCCACGACCCGCTCGCCGGGCAGCGCGTGCCGGACGAACAGGACCTGGCCCTCGGACGTCCGGGCGATGCAGTGCCCGCCGTGGGCGACGGGGCCGACCTCGACCTCGTACTCCTCCCCGACCAGCGACTTCTTCTGTTCTGCCTGCATGGCGGGGTGACTCCACAACGTCGAGAGGGAACGGGGGGACGCCCCGGCGAGACCGCTGGGCGCGCCGGCCGGGACGACAGCCCACCAGTCTACGTCCGGCTCGACGGCTCCTTCGCCCGTGCCTCCGCCGGCCCCCGCCGCACGGAACCCGGCGCGCTCCACTCCTGCCGCTTGCGGGCCCGCGCCTTCGCCGCCTCCGAGGACTGCAGCTGGTACGGCACCGACGTCACCATGACACCGGGCGTGAACAGCAGCCGGCCCTTGAGCCGCAGCGCGCTCTGGTTGTGCAGCAGATGCTCGTACCAGTGACCGACCACGTACTCGGGGATGATCACGGACACCGCGTCCCGCGGCGACTCCTTGCGCAGCCCCTTGACGTACTCGATGATCGGCCGCGTGATCTCGCGGTACGGCGAGTCGAGCACCTTCAGCGGCACGTCGATCCCGCGCCGTTCCCACTCCTCGCGCAGCATCTTCGTCTCCGCCGGGTCGACGTTGACGGTGAGCGCCTCCAGGGTGTCGGAGCGCATCAGCTTGGCGTAGGCGAGGGCGCGCAGCGCGGGGCGGTGGATCTTGGAGATCAGGACGACGGAGTGGACGCGGGAGGGGCGCAGGCTGTCGTCGCTGGGACCCTCGGGGGCCGCGAGCTCCGCGGCGACGCCGTCGTAGTGGCGGCGGATCGCGGTCATGGTGACGTAGAAGATGACCATGCCCAGCAGGGCCACCCAGGCGCCGTGCGTGAACTTGGTGACGAGGACGACCACCAGGACGAGGCCGGTGAAGAACGCGCCGAAGGTGTTGATCGCGCGGGAGCGGATCATGTGGCTGCGCTTGGCCGGGTCCTTCTCGACGGCCAGGTGGCGGTTCCAGTGGCGGACCATGCCGGTCTGGCTGAGCGTGAAGGAGACGAACACGCCGACGATGTAGAGCTGGATCAGCCGGGTCGAGTCGGCGCCGTAGATGATCGTCAGCAGGGTGGCCGCGCCGGCCAGCAGCACGATGCCGTTGGAGAAGGCGAGGCGGTCGCCGCGGGTGTGCAGCTGGCGGGGCAGGTAGCGGTCCTGGGCGAGGATCGAGCCGAGGACGGGGAAGCCGTTGTAGGCGGTGTTGGCGGCCAGGAAGAGGACGAGGGCGGTGGCCGCGGCCAGCACCACGAAGAAGAAGCTGCCCTTGCCGAAGACGGCCTCGGCGACCTGGGTGATCACCGGGTTCTGCACATAGCCGGAGCCGACGCCGACGCCGTGCTTGAGCAGGTCGGTGGCCGGGTTCTCGGCCATGCGGACCTTGGTGGTCAGGGCGAGGGCGATGATCCCGCAGAACATGGTCACCGCGAGCAGGCCCATCATGGCGAGCGTGGTCGCCGCGTTCTTCGACTTGGGCTTGCGGAAGGCGGGCACGCCGTTGGAGATCGCCTCGACGCCGGTGAGCGCGGCACAGCCGGAGGAGAAGGCGCGCAGCATCAGGAAGACCAGCGCGAATCCGGCGAGCCCCTGGTGCTCGGCCTTGATCGTGTACCCGGCGGTCGGCGCCCGCATGGTGTCGCCGAGGACCAGCCCGCGGAACGCGCCCCAGGCGATCATGACGAAGACGCCGCCGACGAAGACGTACGTCGGGATCGCGAAGAGCTTGCCGGACTCCTTGACCCCGCGCAGGTTCATCAGCGTCAGCAGCACGATCACCGCCACCGCGCAGGCGACCTTGTGCTCGACGACGAACGGGATCGCGGAGCCGAGGTTCTCGATGCCGGAGGCGATCGAGACGGCGACGGTCAGCACGTAGTCGACCAGCAGCGCGCTGGCGACGGTCAGGCCGGCCCGGTTGCCGAGGTTGGTGGTGGCCACCTCGTAGTCGCCGCCGCCGCTCGGGTACGCGTGCACGTTCTGGCGGTAGGAGGCGACCACGGTGAACATCAGCACCACGACCGCGAGGGCGATCCAGGGACTGAAGTGGTACGCCGACACGCCCGCGATGGACAGCACCAGCAGGACCTCCCCCGGCGCGTACGCGACGGAGGACAGCGGGTCGGAGGCGAAGACGGGGAGGGCGATGCGCTTGGGCAGGAGCGTTTCGCCCAGCCGGTCACTGCGCAGTGCGCGCCCGATCAGAATCCGTTTGGGCACGTCGGTCAGTTTGGACACAACAGAGCATCGTAGGCGTTCGAACGGGTGCCCAACCACCCGCCACCCGCGATCTGCCCACCGAGTGAAATCACAGACCGCTCCGGCTGCGGATTCCGCAGCTCACCACGTCCGCGTGTCTATATGACAAACACCGCCCGCTTTCCCGGCCGTCGACGCCCCTGGAGGTCCCATGCACGCCCCCGCAGAACTGATCGGTGCCGCCGCGACCCTCCTCGGCCTCGGAATCCTGACACTTGCCAGCGTCCGCAGCATCAGCCGCCGCTGACGTCACGGAGCAAGCGCAACCGTGCACGGGGGTGCCGACGTCGTACCGCGCGTGTGTAGCTTGGGCGTCGGTCTGAGACCCTGAGGCTGAGCTGTAGTTTTTGGACACCGGAAGGACGGTCGTGCACATCGTCATCATGGGCTGCGGACGAGTGGGTTCCGCTCTGGCCCAGACATTGGAGCAACAGGGGCACACGGTCGCCGTGATCGACCAGGACCCCACCGCCTTCCGCCGGCTGGGCCCCGGATTCGGCGGCCGCCGGGTCACGGGGGTCGGCTTCGACCAGGACACCCTGCGCGAGGCCGGCATCGAGGAGGCCGGCGCCTTCGCCGCGGTCTCCAGCGGCGACAACTCCAACATCATCTCGGCGCGCGTCGCCCGCGAGATGTTCGGCGCGGAGAACGTCGCGGCCCGCATCTACGACCCCCGGCGCGCCGAGGTCTACCAGCGCCTCGGCATCCCCACCGTGGCGACCGTCCGCTGGACGGCCGACCAGATGCTGCGCCGGCTGCTGCCCTCGGGCGCCGAGCCGCTGTGGCGCGACCCCACCGGCGGCGTCCAGCTCGCCGAGGTGCACGCCTCCCCGGCCTGGGTCGGCCACAAGATCAGCAGGCTGCAGGAGGAGACCGGCGTCCGCGTGGCGTTCCTCACCCGCCTCGGCGAGGCGATGCTGCCCACCTCGCAGACGGTGCTGCAGGAGGGCGACCTGGTGCACGTGATGATGCGCACCGACGAGGTCGACAAGGTCGAGGCGTCCTTCGCCAAGGGTCCCGAAGAGGAGGGCGGTCACCGATGAGGGTCGCCATTGCCGGTGCCGGTGCGGTGGGCCGCTCGATCGCGGGCGAGCTGCTGGAGAACGGCCACGAGGTCCTGCTCGTCGACAAGGCGCCGACCGCCATCTCGGTCGAGCGCGTCCCGCAGGCGGAGTGGCTGCTGGCCGACGCCTGCGAGATCACGTCCCTGGACGAGGCGGCGCTGCAGCGCTGCAACGTGGTGATCGCCGCGACGGGCGACGACAAGGTCAACCTCGTCGTGTCCCTGCTGGCGAAGACGGAGTACGGCGTCCCGCGCGTCGTCGCCCGCGTCAACAACCCCAAGAACGAGTGGCTCTTCAACGAGTCCTGGGGCGTGGACGTCGCCGTCTCCACCCCGCGTCTGATGTCCGCCCTGGTGGAGGAGGCGGTGAGCGTCGGCGACCTGGTGCGCCTGCTGCGCTTCAGCCACGGCGACGCGAACCTGGTCGAGCTGACCCTGCCGGAGGAGTCGGCGCTGGCCGGCACCCAGGTCGGCGACGTGGAGTGGCCCGAGGACACCTCCCTGGTCACCATCATCCGCGGCACCCGGGTGCTGACCCCGTCCCACGACGACTCCCTGGAGCCGGGCGACGAACTGCTGTTCGTGGCGGCCCAGGCCCGGGAGGAGCAGCTGGAGGACCTGCTGTCGGTGCGGCGCGAGGACGCGGCGGGTTAGTCCCCCCGTGCGGACGACGCGCGTAAGACGTGCGTACGACGTGCGTACGACGTGCGTACGACGACAAAGGGCGCCCCTCGCGAGGGGCGCCCTTGCGCGTCAGGCCGTCCGGCGGCTCACGCCTCCCGGCGGTGGCGTCCGCCCGTCGGCTCCGTCTTCGCCGCGGCGGCCCGCTCCTTCTCGGCCTGCTCCTCCGCCTCCAGCTCCGCGAAGACGTCGATCGGAGCGGGCGCCTTGGCCAGGAAGACCCAGGTCAGCCAGACGGCGAGCAGGAAGGGCGGGATCTTCAGGGCGACCAGGACCCAGCCCAGCTGCGCGGTGTTCGCCCACCAGTACAGCGGGAAGAGGATCGCGCACTTGGCGAGCAGGATCAGCCCCCAGGCCCAACTGGCCTTGGCGTACGCCTTCTTGCGGCCGGGGTTGCGGGTGCGCCAGGAGAGGTTCTCCTTGAAGACCGGTCCGAGGATGAGGCCCATCAGGGGCACCCCGGCGAGGGTCGTGACGATGTACGCCACGGCCAGGCCCAGCGTGTAGAGCATGCCGGGCAGGTAGAAGTTCTTGGCGTTGCCCGTGAACATCGCGAAGAACACGCCGAACACGACGCCGAAGACGCCGCTGAAGGCGTGCTTGACGGTGTCCCGCATCGCCAGCCGGACCACGACCAGGACCAGCGAGACGACGAGCGCGGCGATCGCCGACCAGTGCAGGTTCTTGTTGATCGTGAAGATGGTGACGAACAGCAGCCCCGGCAGCACCGTCTCGACCATGCCGCGCACGCCGCCGAAGGCCTCGAACAGCGCGGCCTCGGTCACCGCCCGTGCCGCGTCGTCCTGCTGAGTGTCTTCGGTCGGCTTGTCGACAGACGTCACCGGCTACTCCCGTCCGAGGGGTCGCAGTTCGTACTTCGGGTTGAACAGCACCCGGCGGCCCCGGCTCATCGAGATCCGGCCCGATGCGATCAGCCTGCGCCCCGGCTCTATCCCCACGATGGAGCGCCTGCCGAGCCACACCACGTCCAGCGCGGCGGAGCCGTCGAACAGCTCGGCCTCCAGGGCCGGGACTCCGGCACGCGGGCGCAGCGTGACCGTGCGCAAGGTACCAGTAACCGTGACGATCTGCCGGTCGTGGCAGTCACCGATGCGCGTACAGCCCGAGGTCTCGGCGTCCTCCCGCAGCTCCTCGGACTCCAGGTCCTCCTGCGAAGAGGAGAGCCGGTCGAGCATGCGCCGGAACCGGCCCACCGGCTTTTCGGAACGAGGAACAGCACTCATGCTTGAAGCGTACCGGGGCACACTGACAGCTTCGTACCCGCGGCCCTAGCGCTCGAACCGGTATCCCATCCCCGGTTCGGTGATGAAGTGCCGGGGATGCGACGGGTCCGCCTCCAGTTTTCTGCGCAGCTGGGCCATGTACACCCGCAGGTAGTTCGTCTCCGTCCCGTACGACGGCCCCCACACCTCCTGCAGCAGCTGCTTCTGGCCGACCAGCCGCCCGGTGTTGCGCACCAGCACCTCCAGCAGGTGCCACTCCGTGGGGGTCAGCCGTACGTCCCTGCCGTCCCGGTTGACCTTCTTCGCGGCGAGGTCGACGGTGAACGCCTCGGTCTCCACCACCGTCACCTCGTCCTCGCCCGCCCCGACCGGCTCGGCGCGCCGGACGGCGGCCCGCAGCCGGGCCAGCAGCTCGTCCATGCCGAACGGCTTGGTGACGTAGTCGTCGGCGCCGGCGTCCAGCGCCTCGACCTTCTCGTCGGAGGTGTGCCGGGCCGAGAGCACCAGGATCGGGACGCGGGTCCAGCCGCGCAGCCCCCTGATCACCTCGACGCCGTCCATGTCGGGCAGGCCCAGGTCGAGCACGATCACGTCGGGGTGGCGGGCGGCGGCGAGTTCGAGGGCGGTGGTGCCGTCGTGGGCCGCGTCGACCTCGTACTTGCGGGCCCTGAGGTTGATCACGAGGGCGCGCACGATCTGCGGCTCGTCGTCGATCACGAGCACCCGGGTCATGTGACCTGCCTTTCTGCCGGTGCCGGGACGGGTTCCTGCGGGCGCGAGCCGGCCGCGCGGAGCGTGAGCACCATGGTGAGACCGCCGCCGGGGGTGTCCTCGGCGTTGAGGGTGCCGCCCATGGCCTCGGCGAAACCGCGGGCGACGGCGAGGCCGAGCCCGACCCCGGCGCCGCGCGGGGCGTCGCCGTAGCGCTGGAAGGGCTCGAAGATGCGTTCCTTGGCCTCGTCGGGCACGCCCGGTCCGCGGTCGACCACCCGCACCTCGACCCGGTCGGCGAGGGCGCTGGCGGCGACCAGGACGGGCCCGCCGCGCGGGCTGTACTTGACGGCGTTCTCGACCAGGTTGGCCATGGACCGCTCCAGCAGCCCGGGGTCGACGGCGACCATGGGCAGGGTCTCCGGCACGTCCAGCTCGACGCTGTCCTCGGGCACCCCGACGAGCGCCATCGGCACCACCTCGTCGAGGTCGATCTCCCTGATCAGCGGGGTGACCGTGCCGGTCTGCAGCCGGGACATGTCCAGCAGGTTGCCCACCAGGTGGTCGAGCCGGTCGGCGCCCTCCTCGATGCCCTCCAGCAGCTCCGCCTGGTCCTCCTCGGACCAGGCCACGTCGTCCGAACGCAGCGAGGAGACGGCCGCCTTGATCCCGGCCAGCGGCGTGCGCAGGTCGTGGCTGACGGCGGCCAGCAGGGCGGTGCGGATGCGGTTGCCCTCGGCCAGCGCCCGCGCCCGCTCGGCCTCCTCCTGCAGCCGCCGGCGGTCCAGTACGACGGCGGCCTGCGCGCCGAACGCGGCCAGCACCCGCCGGTCCTCGGCGGGCAGTACCCGGCCGGTGAGCGCCAGCGCCATGTGGTCGCCGACCGGCACGTCCACGTCGGCGTCCTCCGGCCGCTCCACGGGCCGGCCGAGCCCGGCGCGGCCCGCGCAGGTCCACGGGTCGACGTCGCTGCCGCGCTCCAGCAGGGCCGCCGACTCCATGCCGAACGTCTCGCGCACCCGCTCCAGCAGCTCCTCCAGGCCCGTCTCGCCGCGCAGCACGTTGCCCGCGAGGAAGGACAGGATCTCCGACTCGGCGCGCAGCCGGGCGGCCTGGTGGGTGCGCCGGGCGGCGAGGTCGACGACCGAGGCGACGGAGGCCCCGACGGCCACGAAGATCACGATGGCGACGATGTTCTTGGGGTCGGCGATGGTCCAGCGGTGCAGGGGCGGGGTGTAGAAGTAGTTCAGCAGCAGGGAGCCCACGGCCGCCGAGGCCAGCGCCGGGAGGAGCCCGCCGAGCAGGGCCGCCGCCACCGTCACCGACAGGAACAGCAGCATGTCGTTGGCGAGGCCGAGGTGGACCGCGTTGAGCAGGGCCGCGGTGATCACCGGGCCGGCCACGCCGACGGCCCAGCCCCAGATGATGCGGGAGCGGCCGAGCCGCGCGCCCCTGGCCACCGGCAGTCCGCGCCCCTTGCCGGCTTCGGCGTGGGTGATGAGGTGGACGTCGAGGTCGGGACCGGAGTCCCGGGCGACGGTGGCGCCGACGCCGGGCCCGAAGACGTACTGCCAGCTCTTGCGGCGCGAGACGCCGAGCACGATCTGGGTGGCGTTGACCCCGCGCGCGAAGGCGAGCAGCGCGGCCGGTATGTCGTCGCCGACGACGTGGTGGAAGGTGCCGCCGAGGTCCTCGACCAGGGTGCGCTGGAGCGCGAGTTCCTTCGGGGAGGCGGAGGTCAGCCCGTCACTGCTGGCTATGTAGACCGCCAGCACCTCGCCGCCGGCGCCCTTCTCCGCGAGGCGCGCGGCGCGCCGGATCAGCGTGCGTCCCTCGGGACCGCCGGTCAGCCCGACGACGATCCGCTCGCGCGAGCCCCAGATCCTCTGCACCCGGTGCTCGCTGCGGTACTGCTGGAGGTACTCGTCGACCCGGTCGGCCACCCACAGCAGGGCCAGCTCGCGCAGGGCGGTGAGGTTGCCGGGGCGGAAGTAGTTGGACAGGGCGGCGTCGACCTTGTCCGGTGTGTAGATGTTGCCGTGCGCCATCCGGCGGCGCAGCGCCTGGGGCGACATGTCGACCAGTTCGATCTGGTCGGCACGGCGTACGACCTCGTCCGGCACCGTCTCCCGCTGCCGTACGCCGGTGATGGACTCGACGACGTCGCCGAGGGACTCCAGGTGCTGGATGTTGACGGTGGAGACGACGTCGATGCCGGCGGCGAGGAGCTCCTCGACGTCCTGCCAGCGCTTGGTGTTGCGGGAGCCGGGGACGTTGGTGTGGGCGAGCTCGTCCACCAGGGCCACCCGCGGACGCCGGGCCAGGACCGCGTCGACGTCCATCTCGGTGAAGACGGCGTCCCGGTGGCGCAGTTCCCTGCGCGGCACCTGCTCCAGGCCGTGCAGCATCACCTCGGTGCGGGGACGCTCGTGGTGCTCGACGAAGGCGACCACGCAGTCGGTGCCCCGCTCGACGCGCCGGTGCGCCTCGGAGAGCATCGCGTACGTCTTGCCGACGCCCGGTGCCGCACCGAGGTAGATCCGAAGCTTGCCGCGTCCCATGGCCTCATTGTCTTCCGGTCACTGCCGCCCACGCAGCGTCGACCTTACGGCCGGCAATCGGGCAAACGGTGCCGTGGCCGTCCAGGGGAGCGGTCTTTGACACAACTCTGACGCCCAGCGCTCGGCGAGCGCTCAGTGCTCGACGATCTCGCCGTCGCTCAGTTCCAGAACGCGGTCGGCCAGGTCGAGCAGGGTCGCGTCGTGGGTGGCGACCAGGGCGGTGACCCGTTCGCTGTGGACGACGGCGCGCAGCAGCTCCATCACCGCGAGCCCGGTCTCGGCGTCGAGCTGGCCGGTCGGCTCGTCGGCGATCAGGAGGGCGGGGTCGTTGGCGAGCGCGCGGGCGATGGCGACGCGCTGCTGCTGGCCGCCGGAGAGCTCGCCGGGCCGCTGGGCGGCGTGGTCGGCGAGGCCGACCAGGGACAGCAGCAGCTCGACACGCTCCTCGCGCTCGCGCGGGTCGGCCCGGCGCAGCCGCATCGGGACGCCGACGTTCTCGGCGGCGGTGAGGATGGGGATCAGCCCGAAGGACTGGAAGACGAAGCCGACGCGGTCGCGGCGCAGCGCCAGCAGCCCGTCCTCGTCCAGGCCGGCGAGGTCGAGCCCGTCGACCTCGACCCGCCCCTCGTCCGGTGTGTCGAGCCCGCCGACGATGTTCAGCAGGGTCGTCTTGCCGGACCCCGAGCGCCCCTTGAGGGCGACGAGCTCGCCGCGCGGCACCTCGAAGGACACGCCGCGCAGGGCGTGCACGGTGGCCGCTCCACGGCCGTAGGACTTGTGGACGCCGTCGATGCGCACCATGGTCTCGGTGGCCACCTGGCCGTTCATGTCGCTCCCCCCGTCGACCGGGCGCCAGTATCGCCGTGCGGCGCCCGGCCGTTCAACGGTTTCAGTTCGGGTTGTCCCCGTGGGTGAGCGTCTCCCAGGCGACGAACAGGTTGTTGCTGCCGGCCGGGCGCTGCTGCCGGGTGAGGGTCTGGGTGTTGGTCATGGCGATGCCCAGCCGGTTGTGCAGGGCGTTGTAGCCGACCTCGGTGACCGGGCCGAGGCCGAGGGTGAGCGAGCCGCCGCACAGCCAGCTCGGGACGGCGGCGCCCAGCTGGTACTTGGACTGGAACCCGAGCGCCTGGCGCAGCCGCTCGCCGACGTCGGTGCCGTAGAGGTCCTGGCCCTGGATCCGGCTGGTCTCGGCGACGTGCGAGATGGCCGAGATGCCGTAGCCCGTGTGGGTGAAGTCGCGGCAGGTCTCCTGGGTCAGCCCGGTGACGAAGGTGGACTGCCCCTGCCAGTAGGCGACGATCTTCGCCTTGGTGTCGAGGTTCTGGCTCGGCACGGTCCTGGGCAGGTCGCCGTCGGAGGCGAGGTAGACGTAGGCGGCGGTGCGGGTGCGGAACCTCGCCATGGCCTTGTCGTACGACATGCGGTCCTCCAGGAAGACGGAGATGCCGACGGCGGCCTCCATCATCGACAGCTCCCAGTTGCCGTTGGAGTTGGAGCCGTTGATCACCTCGGGGAGGTAGACGTCCCGCAGCATGGTGGCGAAGCGGCCGGCGTTCGGCCAGCCCCCGGTGTACGTGTACTTGATGATCTCGGCGGCCTTGGGCCAGGAGGAGCCCGCCCAGCCGGTCTGCAGGGGCGCGTTGCTGTTGGTGTGCTGCTGGATCACCGCGGACCAGGCGTCCATCAGCTGGATCGACTTCTTCGCGTACCGGTCGTCGCGGGTGATGTACCAGGCGAGGGCGTCGGTGTAGGCGGCGATCGCGTCCTCGCGCTCGTCGGTGCAGCCGTAGTTGGGGTTCGAGTACGAGCCGCACTCGACGGTCGCCCGTGGCTTCGGGGTGCGGTTCAGGTCGGCGTACCTGCTCGCCAGCATCTGGTCGAAGGCGCCCTTCCAGGGCTGGGCGCCGGCCGCGACCTCGGCGCGCGCGAAGTCCAGCTGGGCGGCGGAGACGGTGACTCCGGGGTGGACGAAGGTGGTGGGGGCGGCGCCGGCGGGGCGGGTCAGGGCAGCGGCGACGAGGGCGGTGACGATCACAAGGAAGGCGGGTCTACGCACAGCGGCTCCGTTCTCGTACATGAACAAGGAGCGCCCTTATGAACTCAGGCGTTAGGCGGAGACCATAGGTACAGACCAATACGCCGTCAAGGGTGCGCGCACACGAAAAGGGCCGCACCCAACCAGGGGTACGGCCCTTCTCGCCACGGCTTCCTAGCGGACCTCGGTGATCTCCGGTCCGCGCTGCAGCTGGCCCATGCCGCCGGAGAAGCGGGAGCCCTCCTCCTGCTGGACGCCCTCGGGGACCATCTGGGCGTCGTTCGGCAGCTTCAGGACGATCGGGTCGCGGGGCGCCATCGGGCCCTCGCCGCGGACCACGACCGTGTCCCGGAAGATCTGCTCCAGCAGCCCGGCCGCCTGCGGCTGCACGGCGCCCTGGCCCGAGATCACCCCGCGCAGGAACCAGCGCGGGCCGTCCACGCCGACGAACCGGACGACCTGGAAGCCGCCCGTGCCGTCCGGCAGCTGGACCGGCACCTGGGCGCGCAGCTCCCAGCCGAGCGGACCCTCGACCTCGTCCACGATGCCACCCTGCTGGGTGATGCCCGCGGCGATCTCCTCGCGCACCTCGCCCCAGATGCCCTCGCGCTTGGGCGCGGCGAAGGCCTGGAGCTGGATGGCGCTGTCGCGCAGCACGACGGTCGCCGCGACGATCGCGTCGCCCGCGACCTCGACCCGCAGCTCCATGCCGTCGACCCCGGGCACGAAGAGTCCGCCCAGGTCCACGCGGCCCTCGCCGGGCTCGCGCACCTCGGAGCTGTCCCAGGGGCCGTCGGGCCGCGGCTCGGGTTCGAGCCTCACCCGCTCGCGCTCGCCCTCTTCGTCCGCCTCAGTGTCGACACTGTCGACGACCTGCTCGGCCTCGCCGGCCGCGTCCTCGGCGGCACCCTTCTTCTTGCGACGTCCGAACACGTCACTGTCCTTCCCGGTCGGATACGACCGAAGCGTATCGATTCCCACCCGTCGTGCCGCCCACGGCGGCCTCACCGCTTGTGCCTTCCACGGCAGCGTGGCCACCGGTGGACCCGAAGCCCCCCTCGGCCCGCGCCGAGCCGGGAAGCTCCGCGACCTCCTGGAAGCGGACCCTCTCGACCTGCTGGACGACCAGTTGGGCGATCCGGTCGAAGCGCTCGAACCGTACGGACTCGTGCGGGTCGAGATTCACCACGATCACCTTGATCTCCCCACGGTACCCGGCATCAACCGTCCCCGGGGCATTCACGAGAGCGACACCGCAGCGGGCGGCGAGACCGGATCGGGGGTGCACGAAGGCCGCGTACCCCTCAGGGAGCGCGATGGACACCCCCGTGGGCAGCACGGCCCGCTCCCCGGGCTTCAGTTCACGGCTCTCGGTGGTGCGCAGATCCGCTCCCGCGTCACCGGAATGTGCGTACGACGGAAGCGGTACGTCGGGGTCGACGCGCCGGATCAGTACGTTCACGGGGTCACGGCTCACGGGTTCACCTCGAAGGCACGGGCTCGCCGGATCTGGTCCGGGTCGTTCATGGCGGCCCGGATCTCCTCCGGGCGGCCGTTGTCGATGAAGTGGTCGACCTTGACCTCGATGAAGAGGGCGTCGGCGCGGACCGCGACCGGGCCTTCGGGTGAGTCCAGGCGGCCGACGGCGGTCGAGTAGATCTTGCGGCCGGCCACCGCCGTCACCTCGGCGGTCAGGTACAGGGTGCTGCCCACCGGGACCGGCCGCACGAAGTCCGTCTCCAGCCGCCCGGTCACGGCGATCGCCCGCAGCAGCCAGTTCAGCGAGCCGAGGGTCTCGTCCAGGGCGCTCGCGAGCACACCGCCGTGCGCGAGGCCCGGGGCGCCCTGGTGGGCGGGCCGCACGGTGAACTCGGCCGTGACGCCGACCCCCTCGCCGGCCCGCGCCTGCAGGTGCAGGCCGTGCGGCTGCTCGCCGCCGCAGCCGAAGCACTGGCCGTAGTGCGCGCCGAGCGGCTCGCCGGGCGCGGGCGCCTCGGGGTGCCGCACCGGTCGCACCGCGTCGGCGGGGGGCCTCAGAGCCGGAGAAGTACCACTCACAGCCGCAGACCTTACCCGCGCGTCGGAGTATTCCGGACACCGTGCCAAGCTTGGCTCCATGCAGCTCTCCGCCACCTCCTACGAAGAACGCCTCACCGCCCCCCGCTCCTGGTGGCTGGTGTCGTTCCTGATCGGCGTCTCGTTCGCCCTGGTCTTCCTCCCCTTCGGCACCCTGCCGATGCTCGGCGGACTGGTGGGCGGCACGGCCGTGGCGGCGGTCGTCGCGAGTTCGTACGGCTCGGTGCGCATCCGCGTGGTCAACGGCGCGCTGATCGCGGGCGAGGCGAAGATCCCGGTGACGGCGCTGGGCGCGGCCGAGGTCCTGGACGCCGAGGAGGCGCGGGCCTGGCGCACCCACAAGGCCGACGTGCGCGCCTTCCTGCTGCTGCGCGCCTACATCCCCACGGCGCTGCGGGTGGAGGTCACCGACCCCGAGGACCCGACGCCCTACCTGTACCTGTCGACGCGGGAGCCGGAGCGGCTGGCGGAGGTCCTCAAGGCGGCGCGGGAGGCCGTCGCGTAGTCAGCGGCCGGAGGTGCCGGGTCCCAGTTCCCGGGAGACGTCGCCGATCGTCAGCGGGTTCTCGGGCGTCTCCAGCGGCGGGAGTTCGGGCAGGGCGTCCCAGGGCACCTGGATCTTCCTGAGGTCGGCGCGGATGCGCGCGGCGAGCTTCTTGGTGTCCCGGCGGTTCATGACGGCGCCGACGGCCGCGCCCACCATGAAGGGCATCAGGTTCGGCAGGTCGCGCACCACGCGCTTCATGATCTGCTGGCGCAGCTGCTGTTTCATGGGGCCGTTGACGGCCCCCGCGATGCTCGACGGTTTGGTGACGTCGATGCCGCGCTCCCCCGACCAGGAGTTCAGGTAGGCGGTGCTGCGCTGGGCGAGGGTGCCGGGCGGCCGTACGCCGTACACCTCGTGCAGTTCGGCGATCAGTTTCAGCTCGATCGCGGCCACGCCGGTGATCTCGGCGGCCAGCTCCGTCGGCATCGCCGGCGGTACGGGCAGCATCGCCGCCGCGCCGATGCCCGCGCCGACCGTGGAGGTGGCGTTGGCCGCGCCCGCCACGAGCTTGTCGGCGAGCTGCTCGGGCGTGAGCCCGGGGAACTGCCTGCGCAGCGTCGCGAGGTCGCGTACGGGGATCCGCGGGGCGTTCTCGATGATCCGGTCCGCGAGGTAGGCCAGGGCCGCCCTGGCGCGGCTGCCGCCTTTGCGGACGCCTTCCCGGGCCTTGTCCCGGATCACCGCCGCCCGTCGCCTCGCGACGGGCGCGGGATGGCCCGGCGGCGGCGCCGGGAGGTCAGCCCCGCCGGCCGCCGGTTCGAGCGAGGCCGATCCCTGGGACTCGGTCCCGGATGGGCCCCGCTCGTCGTCACGCGCGCGCTGGGGGCCTGCGTGCGGCCCCTTGTCCGCTCCCGGCAGGGGGAAGCGGCGCTTCCGGGGAGGGGTCGAGCCGGTCACGGCCGACCCTGCCTCAGTCGCAGTCGCGGCAGATCGGCTGACCGTTCTTCTCCCGGGCCAGCTGGCTGCGGTGGTGCACCAGGAAGCAGCTCATGCAGGTGAACTCGTCCTGCTGCTTGGGCAGCACCCGGACGGCCAGCTCCTCGTTCGAGAGGTCCGCGCCGGGCAGCTCCAGGCCCTCCGCGGCCTCGAACTCGTCGACGTCCACAGCGGAGGTCGACTTGTCGTTCCGCCGGGCCTTGAGCTCTTCAAGGCTGTCCGAGTCGACGTCGTCGTCGGTCTTGCGTGGGGTGTCGTAATCCGTTGCCATGTCGCTCTCCCCCTCTGGGTGTCTGCGGTGTCTCCAGCGCACGTAACGCGTGAGAGGCCGGACTTGTGCCCGACCCGAGGCGGAGATTTTGCCTCACATCAAGGTCTGTTACTCAATCGACACCCAACCGGACTCCTCAAGAGTGATCGGCTTGGATGGCGAACCGGACCGTACACGGTCCCAATGCCGCTCTTCAAAGGCGTCTCACCCTGTACTTCCCGTGATCACGACCCCCGAAAACCCGGATTTTCCCGGCTTTCCGGCGGCCTGCATGATCACGGAGAGTAGATGGCCGGAAATTCGCCCTTGTGATCGATCACACACGGACCAGCTCGCCGGGTGCCCAGAAAATTCCGCGCAAAGCGAACATCCTCGTGTGTCGCGGCATGATCTCAGACCGGCAGGGTGACGCGCATCACGAGGCCGCCTCCCTCACGCGGCTGTGCCGTGATGTGCCCGCCGTGCGCCCGCGCCACCGACCGCACGATGGACAGCCCGAGCCCGACGCCCTTGTCGCTGCCCGTGCGCTCCGTGCGCAGCCGCCGGAACGGCTCGAAGAGGTTGTCGATCTCGTACGCCGGGACGACCGGGCCCGTGTTCGACACCACGAGGACCGCCTGGCCGTGCTGGAGCTCCGTGGTGACCTCCACCCAGCCGCCCTCCGGCACGTTGTACCGCACGGCGTTCTGCACGAGGTTCAGCGCGATCCGCTCCAGCAGCACGCCGTTGCCCTGGACGACCGCCGGCTTCTGCTCGCCGCGGATCACCACGCCCTTGGCCTCCGCCTCGGCGTGCACCTGGTCGATGGCCTGCTCGGCGACCTCGGCGAGGTCGACGGGCTTGCGCTCGACGATCTGGTTGTCGCTGCGGGCGAGCAGCAGCAGGCCCTCGACGAGCTGTTCGCTGCGCTCGTTGGTGGCCAGCAGTGTCTTGCCCAGCTGCTGAAGCTCCACCGGCGCGTTCGGATCGGACAGGTGCACTTCCAGGAGGGTGCGGTTGATCGCGAGCGGGGTTCTCAGCTCGTGCGAGGCGTTGCCGACGAAGCGCTGCTGGGCCGTGAAGGCCCTCTGCAATCGCTCCAGCATGTCGTCGAAGGTGTCGGCCAGCTCCTTGAGCTCGTCGTCGGGGCCGTCCAGCTCGATCCGGCGGGAGAGGTCCGAGCCGGCCACCGCGCGCGCGGTCCGGGTGATCCGGCCGAGCGGCGACAGCACCCGGCCGGCCATGGCGTAGCCGAAGGCGAACGCGATCACGGCGAGACCGAGCAGGGCCAGCAGGGAGCGGCTGAGCAGGTCGTCCAGCGCGTGCTGGCGCTGCACCGCGTCGCACTGCTTGAGCACCGAGTTCAGTTCGCTGTCGGGAGCGGTGTTGAGCGCGGGACAGGTGGTGCTGGTGATGTCGAGGTTGTTTCCGGTCACCGAGAACGACTGGCCGCTGCCCTCGTGCAGGGCTTGGGCGGCGAGCAGATAGATGATCGACAGCAGCAGGATCCCGGCGATCAGGAACATCCCGCCGTACAGCAGCGTGAGCCTTATCCGGATGGTCGGGCGCAGCCAGGGGAAGGGGGGTTCCGGGCGCCTGGGGTCCCACGTGGGCTTCGGGGGCGCCTGGGGAGGCGCCGGGGTTGCGGCCACGGGGATCAGATCCGGTAGCCCGAGCCGGGCACGGTGACGATGACGGGCGGCTCGCCGAGCTTGCGGCGCAGGGTCATGACGGTCACGCGCACGACGTTGGTGAAGGGGTCGGTGTTCTCGTCCCAGGCCTTCTCCAGGAGCTGCTCGGCGGAGACGACGGCCCCCTCGGAGCGCATCAGCACCTCCAGCACGGCGAACTCCTTCGGCGCCAGCTGCACCTCCTTGCCGTCGCGGAAGACCTCGCGGCGGTTGGGGTCGAGCTTGATGCCGGCGCGCTCCAGGACGGGCGGCAGCGGCACGCTGGTGCGCCGGCCGAGGGCGCGCACGCGGGCGATGAGCTCGCTGAACGCGAAGGGCTTGGGCAGATAGTCGTCGGCGCCGATCTCCAGGCCCTCCACACGGTCGCTGACGTCTCCGGAGGCCGTGAGCATCAGCACGCGTGTGGGCATGCCGAGCTCGACGATCTTGCGGCAGACGTCGTCGCCGTGCACGAGGGGGAGGTCGCGGTCGAGGACGACCACGTCGTAGTCGTTGACGCCGATGCGCTCCAGGGCGGCCGCACCGTCGTACACGACGTCGACGGCCATGGCCTCCCGGCGCAGTCCGGTGGCCACCGCATCGGCGAGCAGCTGCTCGTCCTCGACGACGAGTACGCGCACGTCCCTTGTCCTTCCTGACGGGGCCTGGTGGGGCTCGGGGTCCCTGCGCGGTTCTTGCAGACTTCTTGCAGGGGTCTTCGGGTGTGTGTGCCTCCATCCTGCCCTTTTCGGCCGTAAGTCGGCTGTAAGACGGGTGGGCGCGGGCTGTGCACCGGATGAAGAACAGGTGTGAGGCACGGGAATGCGGGATTTTCTTCCCCGGTTGAGGTTTCCGTGGAAGGGAGCGGGGGGAGGACGGTTCATACCCCGCGATCACGCTCTGCTAGTGCCGCAGCACCAAGCGGCACGGCGCAATCCGCTTTCCGCAGAGTGGGCGTGGGTGTCCGGCACCGACGCCGCTCCCCGGCGCGGCTGTGCCGGGCACCTGATGGAGTCGTGATCGCCCCTTCCGAACGGCACACCCCCGTGCCACCGACCCACGACCCAGGACGAGGGGGCGCAGCATGGACGCATTCACCGCAGGACTTCTGCAGCGCATAAAGGCGACCGAGTCCGACCTGACGCGGGCTCGTGACGAGGGCGACGACTTCCTCGTCGAGGTGGAGCAGAGCGAGCTCGATGATCTGCGTCGCCTCGCTGCCGAGCATGGTGTGGAGGTCGGCGCGTAGCGTCTGATCGCTCGTGAGCGCAAAGGCGGGACCCGGCTTGATCCAGAGCCGGGTCCCGTCTTGTGCTCGGGCCTTCGCGGGTCAGTCGTGCCAGGCGCCGAAGTCCTCCAGGAGCTGCTGGAGGGGCTCGAAGACGCCCGGGGTGCCCGCGACCGTCAGGGCGCGTGAGGGGCGCTCTGAGGGGCGTCCACCGGTCAGGGCGCCCGCTTCCCGGGCGATGAGGTCGCCCGCGCCGTAGTCCCAGGCGTTCAGACCGCGCTCGTAGTAGCCGTCCAGGCGGCCCGCGGCCAGGTCGCACAGGTCCACCGCGGCCGAGCCGCCGCGGCGGATGTCCCGCAGCAGCGGGATCAGCCGGGCGGCCACCTCCGCCTGGTGGGCGCGGACCTCGGTGACGTAGTTGAAGCCCGTCGAGACCAGGGCCTGGTCCAGGGGCGCCGCCGGGCGGCAGCGCAGCCTGCGCTCGCCCGCCCAGGCCCCCGTGGCCCACGCCCCGGCGCCGCGCACCGCGTGGTACGTCTCGCCGCGCATGGGGGCCGCGACGACCCCGACCACCGTCTCGCCGTCCTGCTCGGCCGCGATGGACACCGCCCAGGTCGGCAGGCCGTACAGGTAGTTGACCGTGCCGTCGAGGGGGTCGATCACCCAGCGGACGCCGCTGGTGCCCTCGGTGTCGGCGCCCTCCTCGCCGAGGAAGCCGTCGTCCGGGCGGCGGGCGGAGATCAGGTCGGTGATCAGCTTCTCCGCCGCGATGTCCATCTCGGTGACCACGTCGATGGGGCTCGACTTGGTGGCGGCCACCGCGAGGTCGGCCGGGCGGCCGTCCCGGAGCAGGTCGCCGGCGCGGCGGGCCGCCTCCTGGGCGAGGGCGAGCAGTTCCTGGTGGAGGGGGTCGGTCACGGGGCTCCTCACGCGTAAGGGCTGTCGGCGCCCGCGGCGGCGGGGTGCGGGGCGCGGCCGGGGCAGCAGCCGACCGGGCAGAGGTGGTGGCTCGCGCCGAGGGCGCCGAGCGCGCAGGGGGTGACCGGCTCGCCCCGCTCCGTCGCCGCGCGTTCCAGGACCAGATCGCGGACGGCCGCGGCGAAGCGCGGGTCGGCGCCGACGGTGGCCGAGCGGCGCATGGGCAGGCCGAGCTCCTCGGCGGTGGCCTTGGCCTCCGTGTCGAGGTCGTAGAGGACCTCCATGTGGTCGGAGACGAAGCCGATGGGAGCGATCACGACCGCGGGGGCACCGTCCTCCTTCAGCGCCTGGAGGTGGTCGCAGATGTCGGGCTCCAGCCACGGGACGTGCGGGGCGCCCGAGCGGGACTGGTAGACCAGCCGCCAGGGGTGGGCGACGCCGGTGCGCTCCCGGACCGCCTCGGCGATCAGACGGGCCACGTCCAGGTGCTGGGCGACGTACGCGCCGCCGTCCCCGTGGCCCTCGACCGGACCGGAGGTGTCGGCGGAGGCGGTGGGGATGGAGTGGGTCGAGAAGGCGAGGTGGGCGCCGGCCCGGACGTCCTCGGGCAGGTCCGCGAGGGACGCCAGGACGCCTTCGGTCATCGGCTCCAGGAAGCCCTCGTGGTTGAAGTAGTGCCGCAGCTTGTCGATCCGGGGCAGGTCGAGGCCCTCGGCCTCCAGGGCGGCGAGGGCGTCGGCCAGGTTCTCGCGGTACTGGCGGCAGCCGGAGTACGAGGCGTAGGCGCTGGTGGCCAGGACCAGGATGCGGCGGCGTCCGTCGGCGACCATCTCGCGCAGGGTGTCCGTCAGGTACGGCGCCCAGTTGCGGTTGCCCCAGTAGACCGGCAGGTCCAGGCCGTGCCCGGCGAAGTCCTTGCGCAGGGCGTCCAGCAGGGCGCGGTTCTGGTCGTTGATGGGGCTGACCCCGCCGAACAGGTAGTAGTGCTCGCCCACTTCCTTGAGGCGTTCCTTGGGGATCCCGCGCCCGCGCGTGACGTTCTCCAGGAACGGGATCACGTCGTCCGGGCCCTCGGGGCCGCCGAAGGAGAGCAGGAGCAGGGCGTCGTAGGGGCTGGCATCGAGCGCGTCTGGCATGGGTCGATCCTGTCATCCGGTACCGACAGCCGGGAAACGGCGGGGTGACCGGGCGGGTTCCCGGACCGTCCGGACGGGTGCGTCAGGGTGACCTGACTCGTAAGCTGTATCAGCCACATACACGCCTTACCGATGTACGCGCCTGACGACCGGGCGCCGTACGGACGTTCCGCGTGCCACCGAGCCGCCGCCCTTTCCCGACCGGAGCCCGCCGTGCCCAGCCCCTACCGCGCCCTGTTCGCCGCTCCCGGCTCCAAGGGCTTCTCCGCCGCGGGCTTCCTCGGCCGGATGCCGCTGTCGATGATGGGCATCGGCGTGGTCACGATGATCTCGCAGATCAGCGGGCGCTACGGGCTCGCGGGCGCCCTGTCGGCGACCATCGCGCTGGCCGCCGCGGCGATCGGGCCGCAGATCTCCCGGCTGGTGGACCAGTACGGGCAGCGGCGGGTGCTGCGGCCCGCGACGGCGGTGGCGCTCGCCTCGGCGGCGGGGCTGCTGCTGGCCACGCGCTTCGGGTGGCCGGACTGGGTGCTGTTCGTGTGCGCCGCCGGCATCGGGTCCGTGCCGAGCCTCGGCGCGATGATCCGCGCGCGGTGGGCCGCCCTGTACCGGGGCACTCCGAAGCTGCACACCGCGTACTCCTTCGAGTCCGTGGTCGACGAGGTGTGCTTCATCTTCGGGCCGATCGTCTCCATCGGGCTGTCCACGGCGTGGTTCCCCGAGGCCGGGCCCCTGCTGGCGGCCTGTTTCCTGGCCGCCGGGGTCTTCTGGCTGACCGCGCAGCGGGCCACCGAGCCCGCGCCGCATCCCCGGGAGAAGCACGGCGGCGGCTCGGCGCTGCGCTCCCCCGGGCTGCAGGTCCTGGTGGCCACGTTCGCGGCGACCGGCGCGATCTTCGGCGCGGTGGACGTGGTGACGGTCGCCTTCGCCGACGAGCGGGGGCACAAGGCGGCCGCGAGCGTGGTGCTGGCCCTGTACGCGGCCGGTTCCTGCGTGGCGGGCGTGGTGTTCGGGCTGTTGCGGTTCACCGGGGCGCCCCAGCGTCGCTGGCTCCTGGGCATATGCGCGATGGCCGTGAGTATGATCCCCCTCCTACTGGTCGGAAACTTGCCGTTTCTGGCCGTGGCGCTCTTCGCCGCGGGTCTGTCCATCGCTCCCACGATGATCACGACGATGTCCCTGATCGAAGAGCACGTACCTCGCGCGAAGCTGACCGAGGGCATGACCTGGGTGAGCACCGGGCTCGCGGTCGGCGTCGCGCTCGGCTCCTCCGTGGCCGGCTGGGTCATCGACGCGGCCGGGGCGCGGGCCGGGTACGGGGTTCCGGCGGTGTCCGGGGCCGTCGCGGTCGCGGTCGGTTTCCTGGGGTACCGCCGGCTCAGCAGGCCGGCTCCGCGTCGGGGAGGCACCGTTGAGCAGCACAGCGAGCGGGAAGAACGGCACGTGGCGTAACTGGGGCGGCAATGTCGCCGCCCGCCCCGCGCGGGAGGTCGCTCCGGCGTCCGTGGCGGAGCTGGCCGCGGCGGTGCGGCAGGCCGCCGAGGACGGGCTGACCGTGAAGGCGGTCGGTACGGGGCACTCGTTCACGTCCATCGCCGCGACCGACGGTGTGTTGATCCGCCCTCAACTGTTGACCGGTATCCGCAAGATCGACCGCGACGCCATGACCGTCACGGTGGAGGCCGGCACCCCGCTCAAGAGGGTCAACGTGGCCCTGGCGCGCGAGGGGCTGTCGCTCACCAACATGGGCGACATCATGGAGCAGACCGTCTCCGGCGCCACCAGCACCGGCACGCACGGCACCGGCCGCGAGTCCGCCTCGATCGCCGCGCAGATCAGGGCTCTTGAGCTGGTCACCGCCGACGGCTCGGTGCTCACCTGCTCCGAGAAGGAGAACCCGGACGTCTTCGCCGCCGCCCGCATCGGCCTGGGCGCGCTCGGCATCGTCACGGCGATCACCTTCGCCGTGGAGCCGGTCTTCCTGCTCACCGCCCGCGAGGAGCCGATGCCCTTCGACCGGGTGCTCGCCGAGTTCGACGAACTGTGGGCCGAGAACGAGCACTTCGAGTTCTACTGGTTCCCGCACACCGGCAACACCAACACCAAGCGCAACAACCGCAGCGCGGGACCGGAGCAGCCGGTGAGTCCCCTCGCGGGCTGGTTCGAGGACGAGTTCCTCTCCAACGGCGTCTTCCAGGTGGCCCAGTGGGTCGGGCGGGCGGTGCCGGCGACCGTTCCGGCGATCGCGCGGATCTCCAGCAGGGCGCTGTCCGCGCGGACGTACACGGACATTCCTTACAAGGTCTACACATCGCCGCGCCGGGTGCGGTTCGTGGAGATGGAGTACGCCGTTCCGCGGGCCGCGGTGACCGGCGTCCTGCGCGAGTTGAAGGCCATGGTCGACCGCTCCGGGCTGCGGGTCAGCTTCCCGGTGGAGGTGCGCACGGCGCCGGCGGACGACATCACGCTGTCGACCGCGTCCGGGCGCGACAGCGCGTACGTCGCCGTCCACATGTTCCGGGGGACCCCCTATCAGGCGTACTTCACCGCCGCCGAGCGCATCTTCACCGCGCACGAGGGCCGGCCGCACTGGGGCAAGGTGCACACGCGCGACGCCGAGTACCTCGCGGGGGTCTACCCGCGGTTCGGCGAGTTCACGGCGCTGCGGGACCGGCTGGATCCGGAGCGCCGGTTCCAGAACGACTACCTGCGCCGGGTGTTGGGGGCCTGAAACCGCCGGTTCCGCTTGCGGTGATCGCGTGAGGTGTGCCACGTCCAAGATCCGGGCAACCGCTCAACGGACGGCCGGGTGACGGTTCTTGCCAGAAGTTGGGCGGCGAGCCAATCCACGCACGTGGTCCGAATGGAGTACTGTTGCGAGCCCTGGGTCAGGTCTCCCGCCAGGGCGTCCGTGGCCTTCAAGGACCGCCGGGAGGGGGCTAGTTGCACAGGGTGACGGAGTTGGTCACTTAGCGTTGCGAATAGGTAACCGTGCCATAACGGCGATCCAGGGCCCGTGCCCGACACGCCGGGCAACTCGGCAAGGTTGTGGCAGGCTGCACCCGGGCAGGCCACACTCGACTAGCGGAAGCAGCGACGCACGTGACGTCGGCAGGCACCACCCGGGAGGTCCCCATGCCCGAACTGCGTGTCGTGGCCGTCTCGAATGACGGCACACGGCTGGTGCTGAAGGCTGCCGACTCAACGGAGTACACGCTTCCGATCGACGAGCGCCTGCGCGCCGCGGTCCGCGGCGACCGCCCGCGCCTCGGTCAGATCGAGATCGAGGTCGAGAGCCATCTCCGCCCCCGCGACATCCAGGCGCGGATACGCGCCGGTGCCACCGCGGAGGAAGTCGCGCAGCTGGCGGGAATCCCCGTCGACCGGGTACGCCGTTTCGAGGGCCCCGTCCTCGCGGAGCGCGCGTTCATGGCCGAGCGGGCCCGCAAGACCCCGGTCCGCCGTCCCGGCGAGAACGCCGCGGGACCCCAGCTCGGCGAGGCCGTCCAGGAGCGGCTGCTGCTGCGCGGGGCCGAGAAGGACACCGTGCAGTGGGACTCGTGGCGCCGCGACGACGGCACCTGGGAGGTCCTGCTGGTCTACCGGGTCGCGGGCGAACCGCACTCGGCGAGCTGGACGTACGACCCGCCCCGGCGGCTCGTCCAGGCCGTCGACGACGAGGCGCGCTCGCTGATCGGCGAGTCCGACGACCTCGCGGCCTCCCCGGAGCCCAGCTTCCCCTTCGTACCGCGCATCGCCCGGCTGCCGCGCGACCGCCCGCTGGACCGTTCCCTCGACCGCGAGCGGCCGAGCCTGCCGGCGCAGCCGTCCGAGGCGGCCGAGGAGAGCACGAGCGAACGCGACTCGCTGACCAGCCTGCTGGAGGCGGTGCCGAGCTTCCGGGGCGACCTGGTGGTCCCGGAGCGCCCCTCCGAGACGCCTGCGGAGGAGCCGCCCGCCGAGCCCGAGGCGGAGGAGCCTCCGGCGCCCGCGGCCTCCGCCGGTTCCGCCTACGCGGACGTGCTCATGCCGCGTTCCGTGGGCAGCCACCGCGACCGCCTCATCGGCGCGACCGACCGGCAGGCCGAGGCCGACGGCGTCCGTCCCGGCCGCCGCGCGGCGGTGCCGAGCTGGGACGAGATCGTGTTCGGCACGCGCCGCAAGAAGCAGGAGTAGCCGGCCGGAGGAGGAGAAGGGCCGCGCCTTCACGGTGCGGCCCTTTCCCATGCCCTCTGTACGGCTACTGCGGGTCCGGTCCCACGGCCACCGGCCGGGACGGGTCCGAGGACCACTCCGACCACGAGCCCACGTACAGCGCCGCCGGGATCCCCGCGACCGCCAGCGCCAGCACCTCGTGCGCCGCGGAGACGCCCGAGCCGCAGTACACGCCGACGTGCGAACCCTCGCCCGCGCCCAGCGACTTGAACCGCTCCGCCAGCCGCTCGGCCGGCAGGAAGCGGCCGTCCTCCCCCACGTTCTCGTTCGTCGGCGCCGAGACCGCGCCCGGGATGTGCCCGCCGACCCGGTCGATCGGCTCCACCTCGCCGCGGTAGCGCTCCCCGGCCCGCGCGTCCAACAGCACCCCCGAACGCGCCAGCGCCGCCGCGCCGTTGGGGTCCAGCAGCCCCGTCTCCCCCGCGACCGGCCGGAAGTCGCCCTCCGCCGGCGTCGGCACCGACGTCTCCAAGGGCCCCTCCCAGGCCGGCAACCCGCCGTCGAGGACCCGCACGTCCGGGTGACCCGTCCAGCGCAGCAGCCACCAGGCGCGGGCCGCGCCCCAGCCCAGTCCGCCGTCGTAGACGACCACCGGCGTCCCGGCCGACACGCCCGCCCGGCGCATCGCCGCGCCGAACACCTCCAGGTCGGGCAGCGGGTGCCGGCCCCGCTCGCCGGGCCCGGCCGCCAGTTCCGTGTCCAGGTCCACGTACACGGCGCCCGGGAGGTGCCCGGCGGCGTACTCGGCCCGGCCGTCGAAGGGCGTCTGCGCGAGGCTGAGCTGCCAGCGGACGTCGAGCAGGACGGGCGGGGTCGGGCCCGCCAGGTCGCTCGCGAGTTCGGATGCGGTGATGATGGCGTTCATGGCGACCATCCTCGCGCACGGGGTGGCCGCGTCGTCGATGTCCGGCTACTCTGCTCCGCCGGGCAGGCCCGATCACGAGGCGTGCGGGTTCGGCCACATGCTGTACAACGGATCGACATCCGTCGGCCAACGCGCGGAAACGGACGGGCAACCGCACACCGGGCATGCTCCGGACACGGGGCTCGGCGTGGCGGGCGCGCCCGGAGCGCACGGCACCCCGGGTGGTGCGAGCATCGGCACGGGGATCCGGGAAGCGGACGCGACACGGCCACCGCGAGGGGTCGAGGAGAGAGTGACGATGACCGAGGCACGGGAGCCGGCCGGCCCGAACGGCGAGACGCACGCTGGGCACGCGCCCGGCGCGCCCTGCTGGGTGAGCCTGATGGCGCACGGGCTGGGCGCGACCGAGGACTTCTACCAGGAGCTGTTCGGCTGGGAGTTCGAGCCGGGCCCGCAGCAGCTCGGCCCGTACGTACGCGCCCTGCTGGACGGTCAGGAGGTCGCCGGCATCGGCCAGCTGCCGCCGGACCGGCACCTGCCCGTCGCCTGGACGCCGTACCTCGCCTCGGACGACGTCGACCTGACCGCGGAGACGGTCCGGCTGTGCGGCGGCACCATCGGGGTGGGCCCGCTGGACGCGGCCGAGGCCGGCCGGCTCGCGATCGGCTCCGACCCCTCCGGCGCGGTCTTCGGCGTCTGGCAGGGCGCCGCGCACCGCGGCACGGCCCTCAGCGGCGTGCCCGGCACGCCCGCCTGGAACGAACTGATCACCTTCGAGACCGCGAGCGTCGCCAAGTTCTACGAGACGGTCTTCGGCTACGAGGAGGAGCCGGTCGTCTCCGCCGACTTCGACTACGTCACCCTCCACCTCGACGGCCGTCCGGTCGCCGGCATCCACGGCGTGGGCAACGCCCTGCCGCGCGACCGGGGCCCGCACTGGATGACGTACTTCCAGGTGGCCGACGCCGACGAGGCGACGGACCTGCTGGCGGGGCTGGGCGGCCAGGTGCTGCGGCCGCCGAAGGACAGCGCCCACGGCAGGGTGGCGACGGTGGCCGACCCCGAGGGCGCGATGTTCGCGCTCGTCGAGGACCCGCGCTGAGCGCTCAGTCGGCGGCGACCGGCAGGACGTCCGGCGAGAGGGCGGCCGAGTGCGCGGAGGCGCTCGTCATACGGCGCCGGTGGTGGCGTCGGCACAGCACCTCGTAACCGACCTCCGCGCCGGGGCGGTTGACGTCTCCGACGACGACCTGTTCGCCCTCCACGACCATCTCGCCGCCCACCGTGCGGGCGTTGTGCGTGGCCCGCGCCCCGCACCAGCACATGGCCTCCACCTGGAGCGTCTCGATCCGGTCCGCCAGCTCGATCAGCCGCTGCGAACCGGGAAACAGCTTGGTGCGGAAGTCGGTGGTGATGCCGAACGCGAAGACGTCCAGGCCCAGGTCGTCCACGACCCGCGCCAGCTGGTCGATCTGCTCCACGGCGAGGAACTGCGCCTCGTCCACGATGACGTAGTCGACCCGGCCGCCCTGCGACAGTTGGTCCACGACATAGCCGTACAGGTCCATCTCCGGCTTCGCCTCGACCGCCTCCGTCACCAGGCCGAGCCGCGAGGAGAGCTTGCCCTCCCCCGCGCGGTCGTCGCGGGAGAAGAACAGGCCCTGCAGGCCCCTCGACGACCGGTTGTGCCCGATCTGCAGAGCCAGCGTCGACTTCCCGCAGTCCATCGTTCCGGAGAAGAACACCAGTTCGGGCATGGGCGGTTGAGCACCTTTCGGCAGGCGGGTGAGCGGACGGGCTTCAGGAGC
>NZ_JBTWMV010000031.1:0-79831 GCF_054850255.1 Streptomyces sp. 7R007
GGCGACGGCCCGCTGACCTGGCTGCCCGCGCCAGCCTCGTCGTCGGCGACGGTCGCGCCCCGGCCCCGGTACCACCCGTCCGGCACCGCATGGCCGCGCGCACCGCGGGCCACGCTCAGGCCCGCAGCAGCTTCTTGATGATCTTCCCGGCGGGGTTGCGCGGCACCTGCTCGATGAACTCCACCCGCCGCGGGCGTTTGTAGGGCGCGAGCAGCCCCGCGACGTGGCCCAGCAGCTCCGCCGCGCTCACCGGCGCGCCCGGCTCCCGGGCGACGTAGGCCAGCGGGACCTCGCCGTAGTCCTCGTCGGGCATGCCGACGACCGCCGCGTCGTGGACCGCCGGGTGGGTCATCAGGGCGCGCTCGATCTCCGACGGATAGACGTTCTGACCCGCGCGGATGATGACGTCCTTGGTCCGGTCCACCAGGCTGATGCGGCCCTCGCCGTCGACGAAGCCCAGGTCGCCCGTCCTGGTCCAGCCGTCGAGGGTGATCTCGCGGGTGGCCTCGGGGTCGTTCCAGTAGCCCTGCATGACGCCGGGCCCGCGCACCACGATCTCGCCGATCTCGCCGCGCGGCACCTCCCGCCCGTCCCGGTCGACGGCGCGGGCCGACATGCCCGGCACGACCCGTCCGCACGGGATGCGCGCGGTGACGTCCCCCGGGGCGGGGTGCTCGTCGGGGCCGAGGGTGACGAAGGGACCGCCGACCTCGGTCATGCCGTAGACCTGCCGGAAGCCGCAGCCCAGCCGCTCCACGGCCTCGGCGTACACGTCCAGCGGCATGGGCGCGGCGCCGTAGAGGACCTCCCGCAGCGAGGAGAAGTCGGTGTGCCGCGACGACCTGGCCTGGAGCATGAAGCGCAGCATCTGCGGCACCATCCACAGGTGCGTGGCCCGGTGGCGTTCGACCGCGGTCAGCGCCCGCTGCGGGGTGAAGCCGGGCATCAGCACGATCGTGGCGCCGGCCGCCATGTAGGTGAGCGAGACGACCATGCTGCCGTGGTAGAGCGGGCAGCAGTTGACCAAGACGATGTCGTCGGTGGGCCGGGCCATGACCAGCCAGCCCAGGGCGATCGCCCGGAAGGAACCGCTGTCGACGGTGACGCCCTTGGCCTGGCCGGTCGTCGCCGAGGTGTGCAGGACGGCGATCGGGTCGGTGTCGGCCACCGGGGGCAGCTCCCGCTCGGGCGCCAGCGTGCCGAGCGCCGCGAAGGCGGGCTTGTCCAGCGCCACCCGTGTGCGCACCGACTCCGGCAGCCGGGGATGGCGGTCGAGCAGTTCCGACTCGCCAAGCACCGCCACCGCGCCGACGCGTTCGACGATGCCGGCGACCTCCGGCTCGGCCAGGCTGTGGTTCAGCGGCACGAACAGCGCGCCCAGGCGGGCGAGCGCGAAGTAGCTCTCCAGCACCTCGACGCGGTCCTTGGACAGCACGGCCACCCGGTCACCGCGCTCGATGCCCAGCTCCGCGAAGCCGCGGGCGAGTTCGGCGGTACGGTCGTGGAACTGCGCCCAGGTGACGCTGCGTTGCTCGTCCGCGACGGCGACCCGGTGGGGGAAGCACTGCCGGTTGCGCTCCAGCAGCTGCGTCAGCCACATCACGCACCGCCGGCGGCGCCGGCGACGGAACGCTCGGCCACGAACCGTTCGTAGTCGCCGATCGTGCGCAGCTTCTCCATGTCCTCGGCCGTGATCTCCACGCCGAGGCGCTGCTCGACGAGCAGCACCAGGCGCACCAGGTCCCCGGAGTCGATGCCGCTGGCGGCGAGGTCGACGTCGTCGCCGACCGCGTCCGCGTACTCGGCGGTGCCGGTGAGTTCGACCAGCAACTCCCTGATGGTGCTCATGGTTTCCCCTTTCGCCGCGGCATGCCGGAACGCCGCCGTGCGGGCCTGGACTGTCACCCCACAAGAGGCGCCCGCCGCCGCGCACACTCCCCGCAGCCGCCCGTGAGCTTTGTCACGCACACCGGTCACGGGCGGCAGGGATAGCCGCGCCGCCCGCCCGGCCTCCTTACCGGAACGAAGACACCTGCTCCGCCCGCGCCCGCCGCTGCTGCGGGACGCGGGCGGGCGCCGAACCAGGGAGTGATGCGCGTGTCCAGGCAGCCGGTACGGGTCCGGTCCGCGGCAGGACGCCCCGTGCGCCGCGCCGTCGCGGCGAACCTCGCTCGCACGGGCGGTGCCGGGTGAGCACTGACACGGCCGCCCCCGAGAACGCCGGACAGCGGGAGCTGCTCGCGCACTTCGAGGAGTTGGTCGCCCGCGGCGAGACGGTCGAACCGCGCGACTGGATGCCGGACGGCTACCGCCGCATGCTGATCCGCCAGATCGCCCAGCACGCCCACTCCGAGATCATCGGCATGCAGCCCGAGGGTGCCTGGCTGACCCGCGCTCCGTCCCTGCACCGCAAGTCGGTGCTCATCGCCAAGGTCCAGGACGAGGCCGGCCACGGCCTGTACCTGTACTCGGCCGCCGAGACCCTGGGAGTGGACCGCGCCGAGCTGCTCGACGCCCTGCACCGGGGCCGCCAGCGCGCCTCGGCCACCTTCAACCACCCGGCGCTGACCTGGGCGGACACCGGCGCCATCGCCTGGCTGACCGACGGGGCCGCCGTCATCAACCAGGCGCCGTTGTGCCGTACCTCCTACGGCCCCTACGCGCGGGCGATGCGCCGCGTGTGCCAGGAGGAGGCCTTCCATGTGCGCCAGGGGTACGACCTGATGCGCGCCCTGTGCGAGGGCACACCCGAGCAGAAGGCGATGGCGCAGGACGCGGTGGACCGCTGGTGGCTGCCCGCCGTGGCGCTGATGTTCGGCCCGCCCGACACCGAGGCGGGCGGCGCCGACGCCCGGACCGCCGCGCTGGGGGCCTCCGTCTCCCGCCGCGCGATGGCCTGGGGCATCAAACGCCACACCAACGACGAGCTGCGCCAGCGCTTCGTCGACCAGTGCGTCCCGCAGGCCGAGCGCCTGGGCCTGACGCTGCCCGACCCGGCCATCCGCTGGAACGAGGAGCGCGGCCACTACGACTTCACCCCCGTCGACTGGGACACCTACCGCAGGGCCCTGGGCGAGGACACCCACTGGGCGCGCCGGCGCGTCGACCACCGCAGGAGTGCGCACGAGGACGGCGCCTGGGTCCGGGAGGCCGCCGTCGCGTACGCCGCCCGGGCCCTCGTCCACCAGGAGGAGCACGTATGAGCGGCAACGGCGAGGGCGCGCCCGCGTCCTGGGAGGTCTTCCTGCGGGCGCGCCGCGGACTCGCCCACCAGCACGTGGGCTCGGTGCGCGCCGCCGGCCCGGACGCGGCGCTGGCGGTCGCCCGCGACCTGTACACCCGCCGTGGCGATCCGCTGTCGCTGTGGGTGGTGCGCTCGGACGCCGTGCACGCGGCCTCTCCCGACGAACGCGACCCGTACTTCGCGAACGCCCACCACAAGCCGTACCGGTATCCGGAGCACTTCCCGCCGCTCACCGAGAAAGGGCCGGATGGTGACCACCACCAGTGACCGGC
This sequence comes from Streptomyces sp. 7R007, assembly GCF_054850255.1. Classification (NCBI taxonomy): domain Bacteria; kingdom Bacillati; phylum Actinomycetota; class Actinomycetes; order Kitasatosporales; family Streptomycetaceae; genus Streptomyces; species Streptomyces sp. 7R007. The sequence goes on from NZ_JBTWMV010000031.1 coordinate 3,517, forward strand.
GGGCGCACCCCGCCGTGGACGCCCCCGCCGACCCCGACCTCGCCGCCTACCTCCTGCGCCTGGGCGACGACGCCCTCGTGCTCGGCCAGCGGCTGTGCGAGTGGATCACGCGCGCCCCCATGATCGAGGAGGACCTGGCGCTGTCCAACATCGCCCTGGACCTCGTCGGCCACGCCCGCACCCTGCTCACCCTGGCCGGACGGCTCGACGGCACCGGCCGCACCGAGGACGACCTCGCCTTCACCCGCCATCCACGCGAGTTCACCAACACGCTGCTGACGGAACTGCCCAACGGCGACTTCGCGGTGACCATCGCCCGCCAACTCGCCTACGCCCACTACGCGTTCCTGCACTACGAGGCCCTCGCCGGCTGCCCGGACCCCGAACTCGCCGCCTTCGGCGCGCGGGCGGCCAAGGAGGTCGCCTTCCACCGCTCGCACGCCGACCGCTGGACACGCCAACTGGGCCGCGGCACAGCGGAGAGCGCACGCCGGATGCAGCGGGGACTGGAGCACGTGTGGCCCTACACCGGCGAGCTCTTCGACGAGGACGACCTCGTACGGCGCCTGGCCGCCACCGGCACCGCACCCTCCCCGGCGCCACTGCGCCCGGCGTGGGAGCAACGCGTCACCGAGGTCGTCACCGGCGCGGGACTCACCGTGCCCGCCCCCTCCTGGCAGGCCGCGGGCGGGCGTTCGGGCCTGCACACCGAGGAGTTCACCGGCCTGATCGGCGAACTGCAGTCGGTGCACCGGGAGTTCCCCGTGGGGACCTGGTGAGCGGCGGCGCGGGGACGGCGCCGCCCCTCGCCGCGGCGGAGGTGCGCAGGCGCGTGGAGGCGCTGCCCGACCCCGAACTGCCGGTGATCTCCCTCGGCGACCTCGGCGTGGTGGGCCGCGTCGGCCCGGCACCGGACGGGACCCTCGAAGTCGACATCACCCCCACCTACCTGGGCTGCCCCGCGCTGCCGGCGATCACCGCCGCCGTCCGCGAGGTCCTCGCCGCCTGCGGCCACCCCGACGGCCGGGTACGGCAGGTGCTCTCGCCCCCGTGGACGACCGACCGCATCACCCCCCGCGGCCTGCGCGCCCTCGCCGCCCACGGCATCGCCCCGCCGGAGCGCACGGCGGCCGGCGATCCGGTGCCCGTCGAGCTGGGCGGCGTGCCCTGCCCGCACTGCGGCTCGCGCGCCACCCGGCCGCACAGCCCCTTCGGCCCGTCGCGCTGCCAGTCGGTGCTGTGGTGCACGGCGTGCCGCGAGCCCTTCCCCCACCTGACCGCGCTGTGAGGCACCCCGTGAACACCGCCGCCACTCCGCCGGCCGTCCTGCGGGACACGCCCGCCGAACAGGCCGTGCGCGAGGCCACGCGCACCCGCTGGCACGCCGTCACGGTCGACGAGGTGTGCCGTCTGACCGCGGACGCCGTGGCCGTCACCCTGGCAGTGCCCGCCGGGCTGCGCGAGGTCTTCGCCCACCGGCCCGGGCAGCACGTCGTCGTCCGCCATCGCCGCGCCGACGGCGAACTGCGCCGCGCCTACTCCCTGTGCCCGCCCCCGCACGACCCGACGGCCCTGCGCCTGGTCATCAGACGCGGCGCCCCGGACGGCTTCGGCGCCCACGCCGCCCGCCTGGCACCCGGCGACCGCCTCGAACTGTCCGCCCCCACCGGCCACTTCGCCCTGCCGGAGCTGCCCGGCGCCCACCATGTCCTGATCGCCGGCGGCTCCGGCATCACCCCGCTGGCCCCGATGGCCGCCGACGTCCTGCGCCGGGACGCCACCTGCCGGGTGTCGCTCGTCCACTCCGTGCCGACCTCCGCGCACGCCCTGCTCGCCGACGAACTGGCCGCCCTGAAGGACACGTTCCTGGACCGCTGCAGCATCCTGTACGTCCTCACCCGCGACGAACAGCCGCCCGACGGCGGCCCGTTGCGCGGACGCCTCGACGCGGGCAGGCTCTCCCGCCTGCTCACCGTCCTCGGCGCCCGGCCCACCGAAGCCACCTCCTTCGCCTTGTGCGGGCCGCCGGGGATGATCGCCACCGTACGGGGCTTCCTGGCCGATTGGGGCGCCGAACCGGCGCTCGTACGCTGGGAGTTGTTCACCTCCAGCCCCACTCCCCCCGCCGCCGGCCCCGCCCCGGCCGCGGTCGCCGACGACACCGCCGGGACGACCCGCGTCACCGTCCTGCTCGACGGACGGCGCCGACAGGCCACCGTCGGACCACAGGACACGGTGATCCTCGACGCCCTGCTGCGCGCCCACCCGGACGTGCCGTACGCCTGCCGCGAAGGCGTGTGCGGCAGCTGCCGCGCCAAGGTCGTGTCGGGGCGGGTGCGCGCCGAGCGGCAGCACGCCCTCGACGACCGCGACCGGGCCGCGGGCCACACCCTCGTGTGCCGGGCCCGGCCCGACTCCCCCGAACTCGTCCTCGACTTCGACGTATGACGGCCGCCCGCGGCCGTCCCTCCCCGTCCACCCGCAGCGAAGGAGACGCACGTGAGCACCACCGCCCGCCTTGCAGGAAAGACCGCCCTGGTCACCGGCGGCAGCCGGGGCATCGGCCGGGCCATCAGCCGTCGCCTCGCACACGACGGCGCCCTGGTGGCCGTGCACTACGGACACGACCTGACCGCGGCCGAGCGGACCGTCAAGGAGATCGAGGCCGACGGCGGCCACGCCTTCACCGTCCACGCCGAACTCGGCGTGCCCGGCGACGCCGACACCCTGTGGTCGGCCTTCGACCGGGCGCTGGCGGGCCAGGGCGCGGACGGCGGCCTCGACATCCTGGTCAACAACGCGGGCATCACCGTCCCGCGCCGCATCGCCGAGGTGACCGAGGCCGACTACGACCGGGTGTTCGCGATCAACACCAAGGCGCCGTTCTTCATCATCCAGCGCGGCCTGGACCGGCTGCGGGACGGCGGCCGGATCGTCAACATCTCCTCCGTCGCCACCCGGGTCGCCTTCCCCGCGATCGTCGCGTACACCATGACCAAGGCCGCCCTCGACTACCTCACCCTCACCCTCGCCCAGGAGCTCGGGCCCCGGGGCATCACCGTCAACGCCGTAGCCCCGGGCTACACCGAGACGGAGATCAACCCCACGCTCGCCGTTCCGGAGATCCGCCGCCGCTACTCCGAGGCCTCCGTCTTCAGCCGGCTCGGCCAACCGGCGGACATCGCCGACGTGGTGTCCTTCGTCGCGAGCGACGACGCCCGCTGGGTGACCGGCCAGTGGATCGACGCGTCCGGCGGAGTCCACCTGGGCGTGTGACCCCACCCCCACCTTCCGCGGCACCCTGACGCGGCCGTCGCCTCCGCACGGCCGCAGCACCTGGAGATGCGATGAACGACCGCCCGACCGCTCTCGCCGAGCCCGGCACGGACGACACCCTGACCCGGCCCTTCACCGGCCCCAGCCCCTACGACAGCTATGTGCACGCCTCCGTCCTGAACTCCCTGCAGCAGCCGCTCACCGACGCGCCGGACGAGATGGGCTTCCTCGTCACCACCCAGGTGATGGAGCTGTGGTTCACCCTGATCGTGCACGAGTGGCGCACCGCGCGGGTGGCCTTCGCCAAGGACGACCTGCCCGCGGCGATGGACGCCCTCTCCCGCAGCCGCCGGGCTCTGACCGCCCTCAACGGATCCTGGGCGCCCATCGCCGCGCTGACGCCCGCTCAGTTCAACGGTTTCCGGGCCGCGTTCGGCAGGGCCTCGGGCTTCCAGTCGGCGATGTACCGGCACATGGAGTTCCTCCTCGGCGACAAGTCCGCCGGGCTGCTGCGCGCGCACCGCGGCGACCCGGCCGTCCACGAGGCGCTCGCCGAGACCTACCGCGAACCCACCCTGTACGACGAGGTGCTGGCCTTCCTGCACCGCCAGGGCCTGCACGTCCCCCTGCGCATCCGCGAGCGGGACCTGACCAGCCCCTACACCTCGGACCCGGCGGTGGTGGAGGTGTGGCGGCAGATCTACGCCGGGCCGCAGCACCACCCGCACCTGGCGCTCGGCGAGTTGCTCACCGACGTCGCCGAACTCGTCACCCGCTGGCGCTTCGAACACGTCCTGGTGGTGCGCCGCGCCATGGGCGCCAAGCCCGGCAGCGCCGGCTCCGCGGGCCTGGCCTGGCTGGAGAAGCGGGCCGCCCGCCCGGTCTTCCCCGAGCTGTGGGAGGTGCGCGGTGACCTCTAGGGTCGTCTCGGCCTTCGCGGCCGAGGAGGAGAAGCGGGTGCTCAGCCTGAAGCCGGTCCTCGCCCCGGTGCACGGCCGCTACGGCGACCACCCGCACCAGGTCTACGACGCCTGGCCCGCACAGGACCCCGACGCCCCGCGGGTGATCCTGCTGCACGGCGGCTACTGGCGCTACGACCGCATGCACCTGACGCCCTTCGCCGCCTACCTCGCCGAACAGGGCTTCGACGTCCTGCTGCCCGGCTTCCGCCGCTCAGGAGGCGCCGGCGGCTACCCCGAGACCTTCGACGACGTCGCCCGCATCGCCGACACCCTCCCCCAGGGACGGCCGTACATCCTGACCGGCCACTGCTCCGGCGGTCACCTGGCCCTGTGGTGCGCCGCCCGCGGCCTGCTGCCGGCCGGCTCGCGCTGGCACACCCGCACCCTGCCGACCAGCGTGCTCGCCCTGGCCCCCCTCACCGACCTCACCGCCACCCGCCGCGACGACCTCAGCAACGGCGCCGCCCTGCAACTCCTCGGCGGAGCGGAGCACTTCGAGGAGCGCCTGGCCGAAGTCGACCCCCTCACCCTGCTGCGCGGCGCCGGCACCACCGGGGTGCCCACCGTGCTGCTGCACGGCGCCGCCGACGAGGAGGTCCCCCTCACCCAGTTCTCCGACTACGCGGCCGTCCACCGCGACCTCGGCACGGTCGTCCTGCCCGGCACCGGCCACTACACCCTCATCGAACCGGGCGCGCCCGGCGCCCGCGCCGTCGCCGACACCCTGCGGAAGATGGCGGCCGCCTTCCCCGCCCAGCGCTCCGCACCGGCCCCCGAGGAGCCCGCGCACCGATGACCGTCACGCCGACGACCGACCTGACCGAGGCCGCCGCGCGCCTCGACGCCGACGACCCCCTGGCCCACCTGCGCGAGCGTTTCCTGCTCCCTCCGGACGTCGTCTACCTCGACGGCAACTCCCTCGGTCCGCTGCCCGCCGCCGTCCCGCCGGTGCTCACCGACGTCGTGACCCGGCAGTGGGGCACCGACCTGATCGGCTCCTGGAACGACAACGGCTGGTGGGAGGCGCCGTTGCGGGTGGGCGACGCCGTCGGCGCGCTCATCGGGGCCGCGCCGGGCCAGACCGTGGCGGGCGACTCCACCAGCGTGCAGCTGTACACCGCCCTGGACGCGGCTGTCTCGCTCCGGCCGGACCGCGACCTGCTCGTCACCGACCCCGGCCACTTCCCCACCGACCGCTACGTGGCCGCCGCCGTCGCCGAACGCCGCGGCCTGGACCTGCGGCGGGTGTCACCGTCCGAGCTGCCCCGCCTCCTGCGGGCCGAGGGCGACCGGGTGGCCGTCGTCAGCTACTCGCCCGTCGACTTCCGCACCGGCGAGCTGTTCGCCATGCGGGAGCTGACGCGGGCGGCCCACGACGCCGGGGCGCTGGTGGTGTGGGACCTGTGCCACGCGGCGGGGGCGATGCCGGTCGAACTGGACGCCCTCGGCGTCGATCTCGCCGTCGGCTGCGGCTACAAGTTCCTCTCCGGCGGCCCCGGCGCACCGGCCTACCTGTACGTCGCCCACCGCCACCACGAGCGGCTGCGCACCCCGCTGCCGGGCTGGACCGGGCACGCCGACCCCTTCGGCCTGGGCCGGGACTACACACCGGCCCCCGGCATCGCCCGGGCCCGCATCGGCACGCCTCCGATCCTGTCCCTGCTCGCCCTGGAGGCGGCCCTGACCGCCTTCGACGGCGTGGACCTCGCCGCGGTCCGCGCCAAGAGCCTGTCCCTGACCGGGTTCCTGCTGCGCTGCGCCGACGACCTGCTCACCCCCTTCGGTTTCACCTCCGTCACGCCGTCCGACCCCGACCGCCGCGGCAGCCAGGTCTCCCTGCGGCACCCTGACGCGCACGCCCTGACCCGCGCGCTCGCCGACCACGGCGTGATCGCGGACATGCGCGCCCCCGACCTCCTGCGCTTCGGCGTCAACGCGCTCTACACCACGCACCGGGAACTGCTCACCGCGGTGCGGTGCCTTCGGGACCTCGCCGCCGACGGCTCCTACGACGCGGCGCCGCGGACGTCGGGGCCGGTGACCTGACGTCGCCCCCGCCGTCAGACCGCGGTGGCGGTGATGTGATGGACCCCGGCGGCCAGGTCGGTGAGGGTGACGTGACCGGCGGCGACCTGCACGCCGGGGTGCGCGGCGCGGCGGCCGTTCCACACCGGGCGCCCGTCGAGCCGTACGGCCACGTCCTGCGCGGCGCCCGGTACGACGACCGTGCCGCGGGTGCCCTTCGGCGCCTGGACGGTCAGGTCGAACCGCTCGGCGGCGTTGCTCCAGCCGACCCGCAACGGGCCGTGGGGCGTGGGCAGTTGTCCCCGGGCCCAGGCGACGGTGCCGGGGCGCGGCCGCACCTCCCAGGCGGCGTATCCCGGTGACGTCGGGCGGGCGCCGAGGAGCTGGTGCGTCAGCGCGGGCAGCACGCCGGTGGACCAGCCGTGGGCCATGCTGGTGTACGCGTCCTCGTACAGCGATCCGTTGGGGCCGATGCCCTCCCAGTGGGTGATGCCGGGATCGTGCGAGTCCATCCAGCCGTAGGTGCGGCGGATCTGGTCCAGGGCGGAGTCCGCGCGGCCCGCCAGGAAGCGGGCGACGATCTCCGGGTACGAGGTGAAGGCGTACACCCGCTGGGAGGCGCCGCCGAAGAGGGTGTCGTTGTCCATGAACGCGTTGCCGTAGCGCAGCCGGGTGGTGGCGTCGAGGTGGTCGAGCAGGCTCGCGGTGCGCTCGGCGTCGGCCACCCCGGACGTGACGGCCATGGCGTTGCCGTCCTGGGCGTGCCGGACGGCTCCGGTGGCGGAGTCGAGGTAGGCGCCGGCCGACGCGTCCCACAGGTGGGTGTTGACGGCCTGGGCGACCCCGTCGGCGCGCTGCGCCCAGCGGGCGGCGTCGGCGGGGCGGCCCAGCCAACGGGCGAGCGCCGCCGCGTCGTTGAGGGCCTGCACGTAGAGGGCGTTGTAGTAGGTGATGCGTCCGGTGCGGCCGAGGAAGGCGTAATCGCCGTAGTCGGCCGTGCCGTTGAGCCCCTTGCTCAGCAGACCGGCCTCGTCGGTGACGGTGGGATACCACTGGTCCAGGACCTTCAGCAGGTTCGGGTAGTAGCGCGCCGCGTAGTCGCGGTCGCCGGTGTAGAGCACGTAGTCCCAGCTGCACGTCACCCACCACAGCGGATAGTCGAACAGGTGCAGGTCGTAGCCGGCGATGGACGCCGGCGGGATCCAGCCGTCGGCCCGCTGGTGTTCGGCGAGGTCCGCCAGGACGTTGCGGGCGGCGGCCGCCGCCTCGTCGTGGGTGAGGTACAGGGTGCGTGCCGACACGGCCAGGTCACCGACGTACGGGTCACGGTCGCGCTTGGCGCCGTCGTGCAGCACGAGCTTCCCCTCCAGCGACGCGCTCCAGGCGTTGCGCGGGTCGACGTCGTCGCGGCGGAAGGTGTCGGTGACGAGTTCGTTGGTGTACGACGCCCCGTACCAGTAGCGGTTCAGGTCCTCGTCGGAGCACTCGAACCAGCCGCGGTAGGTGTCCGGCGTGCCGAGGTAGGCGCTGAACTCCAGGGCGACGGAGTCGATCGCGACCGTGCCCCAGGGCTGTGCGGCAGGAGCGTCCGCCGCCGGCGCGTCCAGCGTGATCTTCAGGTAGCGGAACCCGTGCAGCCCGTCCGCGTACACCTTGTCCCCGGCCTGGAAGCCCTTGGTGTCCAGCCAGTCGGCGCCCTGTGCGGGCACGGCGAACTGGTCGGTGCCCTGGCCGGCGCCGCCCGCCTGGTCGGAGCGGGTGAAGTCGGAGCGGTCGGTCAGGAACTGCCGGGTCTCCGAGAAGGCGAGGCGCACTCCGGGATGGTTGTCGGAGGCCGCGGCGAAGCGGACACGGGGCCATCCCACGACGACCTTGCCGAAGTCGAGGGTCACGCTGGGCGCGACGACCGGCTCGATGGCTTCGGGCCACACCTCGTTGACGCGGGTGAAGTCGCCGCGCGGGGTGTCCTGGACGGCGGTGACGGTGATGCGGACGCCGGTGGTGGTGACCGGGGCGGTGAACGGCACCGCCCGCTGGATGACATCGTTGTCCGAGACCGTGGCGGCGGTCTGCCACCGGTCGGCCTGCCAGGTCTCCACGGTGAAGTCGGCCGGTACGCCGTCGCTGTCGGAGACAAGGGTGATGCCCGACAGCTCCTGCGGGGCGGGCAGGGTGAGAGTCAGGACGTCGGGTCCGGCGGCGATGGTGTCGTCGTTCCAGAACGTGTCCGGGTCCCCGTCGATGGCGTTGCCCGCCTCGTAGGTGCGCGGCTGCCCGTCGTTGCCGTTGTTGCCGGCGTGCGTGGACGACGCCACGGCCACCGTGCCCTCGGGCCAGCGGGTGGGGACGGGCGGCTCCTCCCGGTGCAGGACGGTGACCTGCCCGCCCGGGCGCAGCAGGGCGTCGGGGTGCTGGACGTCGCCGGTGGTGGCGATGGTCCGTACCGGTCGTACGGTGCGGGAGGCGGGCGCCTGGACGTAGCGGTGCCAGGATCTGCCGTCCGCGGCCGGCGCGGAGGCCGGTGAGGCTGCCGCCGCGGAGATCCCCGTCACGGAGAGTGCCACGGCGCCGGCGCCCGCCACGACCACCGCGCGCCGCCCCGGACCTGACTGTGCTGCCTGCTCGGCGTTCGGGTGCATGACTGCCTCATCTCCCCTGGCTCTGGCTGCCGTTGCGGTGCCCGGACTGGATTGAAACGATTCATTCCGAGTGGGCGAGGTGAAGCTACCGCAGGCGCACGCGCTCCGTACAGGCATCGCACGGCATCAATCGCCCCACGGACGCCCCAGGCGCCCTCAGCGCACGACGTCGGCCATATGGGGGACGACCCTGGTCAGCCGCAGGACACCCCACACGAGCAGGCCAAGGCCGACGGCCTCGGGCAGCAGCCACCAGCCGGTGCGGATCGTCTCCTCGAACAGGGCGACGCCCAGCAGCACGCTCACCGTCGCGTCGCCGATCGTCAGCGCGGGCTGCGAGGCGGTGAGCGGGCCGGCCTGCAGCGCGTTCTCCAGCAACAGCAGGGCCGTGACCCCGGTCAGCGCGAAGCCGTAGGTCTGCCAGGCGGCGAGGAAGGCCGACAGGCCCCCGTCGGACAGCCGGCTCGTCGCCGACTTCAGCAGGGCGGCGGTCAGGGCGTTGCCGATCGCGGCGCCCGTCGCCAGGGCGGCGGCGCGGAAGAACGGCGAGGAGGAGGACCGTACGAGCATGACCGCGGTGACGATCGCCCCCACGGTGAGCACCAGGACGGGCACCCAGCGCTGGAGCGGGGCCTGCTCGCGGTTCCCGGCCGGCGCGGAGGCGGCGAGGAGGAGGGCGAGCCCGGCCACCACTCCCGCCACCCCCCACCAGCCCTGCGCGTTCAGCCGCCGGTGCAGCAGCGGCGACGCGATCAGCAGGGCGAACGGCAGTTCGAGGATGAACAGCGGCTGGACGAGTGCCATGGGGCCGTTGACCAGGGCGAGTGCCTGGAACACGGCGGCGCCGATCACCCCGGCGATGCCGACCGACCAGGCGGGCCGCCGCACCAGGGCGAGCAGCAGGCGTACCCCGCCGCCCTGGGAGACGGTGGAGGCGGCCTTCCGCTGGAAGGCGGTGCCCACGGCGTTGCTCAGAGCGCCCAGCACGGCGAAGACCACGGCGAGCACCATCATGACTCCACCATGTGCCCCGGGCGCCGCATGTTCAGTCCGAGACGTCCGGCACACCCCGCACGCCGGTACGCCGGTGCCTGCGCCGCGCGGCCGCCCGCACCACCGCTAGGGCGACGGCTCCGTGGACCGGCCGGGCCGGCGGGTGAAGCGGCGCAGGCCCCGGCGTGTGGGCTTGAGGGGCTTGTCCTCGGGAGCGAGCACCTCCCGCCCGCAGGCGAGCGCCGGCGCGGGCTGAGTGCCGCGTTCGAGCCGGCTGCGGACCGCCTGGGCCATGGCCTGGTGCGACGGCTCCAGCAGCAGGCCCTGTGCGGACAGGTGCGCCCACATGCGCGACAGCTCCTGTCCCCTGGTCGCCACCTGGCGCTCGTCCGTCAGCCGCTGCCACGCAGCGGTGGCGCGGGCCACCTCGGGCACCGCCCGCTGGGGGTCGGTACGGCAGCGGATGCGCGCGACGGTCAGGGCGAGGACGGTGGACAGCTCGTAGTCGGCGCGCAGATACGCCAGGTACGCCTCGATCGCCCGCGCCTCCAGCGACAGTTCGTCCTCGGCTCCCCTGCGCAGCGTGAGGTGCTCGCGCAGGGCGCTGGCGAGGACGAACGCGGCGTGCAGTTCCTCGCGCTGCGCGTGCTGGATGATGCGCTCGACACGGGCCAGCGGGGGAAACGCCGCCTCCTCCGCGGCGGTCCGCTCCCGCCCGGGCGGCAGGTCCTCCTCGTCGGCGATGGTCCGGCTCGACCCGTCGGGCTGCATCCACACCCGGGCCACCTGCTGCACCGTGCGGTCGATGACGGTGGCCGCCACCGGCGCTCCCAGGGTGCGGGCGAACATGGCGACGGCGTCCAGGATCGCCTCGTTGGGCGGGCGCCTGCCGCCCATCTCCAGCAGATGACCGTTGACCACCGTCGACCCGTCCTCGGCCACGTAGGCGTCGAGGCGGATCAGCGGCGGCGCGGTGCGCGCGGGCAGGTGGTGCTCGTCACGGGGCGTCAGGGAGTGGGCCATCCGCTCAGACTCCGGGTCGCACGACGCCGAGGATGGGCATGGAGGCGGCGGGCGCGGTGGTGACCGTGCGTCCGGGCCGCGGGGCGTGGACGATCTGCCCGCCCCCGATGTACATGCCCACGTGGGTGGCGTCGCTGTAGTAGATGATCAGGTCTCCGGGCCGCACGGCCGCCAGGGCGACCCGGGTCAGGCCCTGCCACTGCGCCTGCGAGGTGCGGGGTATGGGATGGCCGGCCGCCGCCCACGCCGTGGAGGTCAGTCCCGAGCAGTCGTACGACGAGGGGCCCACGGCACCCCACACGTACGGCTTGCCGATCTGTGCCATCGCGAAGTCGACGGCTCTGGCGGCCGCGCCGCCGGCCTTCGTGGTGCCGGCCGCCGCCGTGGGGCCCTTCCACTCGGACTTCGCCTTCTGCGCCTGGTCCTGCTCCAACCGGGCCAGCTTCTGGGTCTGGTCCTTCTTCAGCCCGGCCTCGATCCGCTCGGCCTGGGCGATCTTCTCCTCGATCTCCTGCTTCGCCGCGGCCTTGTCCGCACGGCTGGCCTTCAGCTCCCGCAGCTTCTTGGCGGCGGCGTCGGTCTGCCGGTCCAGGTCCGCGCGGGTGGTGTTCTGCGCCGCGGAGACGTTGACCAGGTTGCGCATCGCCTGACGGGCCTGGGACGCCTCGTCGAGGGCCTGGTCGGGGTGGTCGCCGAGCAGCAACTGGATGCCCGTTGCGGCCAGATCGCCTCCCCGGTACTGGGTGCGCGCGGCCGCGCCCGCGAGGTCGTGCAGATCGTCCACCCGGTCCTCGGTGCGGGCCAGGGACCTGCGCAGCGACGTCAGCCGCTTCTCCTGCTCGGTCGCCTTCTCGTCGGCGGTGTTGTAGGCCTCGGTGGCCACCTCCGCCTGGCGGTACAGGCCGTTGAGTTCGGTCTGGATCTCCTCGACGGACCGGTCCTGCGGGTCGGGGTCGCTCGGGGCCGCGTAGGCCGGGCCGGGAATCAGGGTGATCGCGCAGACGAGGGCTGTTGCCGTGGCCCGACTTCGCAGACGTCTGCCGCCGGTCGACACGTTCATCAACTCCACTTTCACAGGTCGCGTGCAGGCGGCCCGTACGAACGACTCACCCCTCGCGGTCTCCAACACGAGCCCCGCGAAAGGCCGTTCGAGCCTTCAGCACACTACCTTCCCCGGTGGGCCCGAACCCGGGGTCCCGGCGCGTGTCACCTGCTCACGGCGGCGCGGGCCACGCACCGGGTCCGCCGCCGCCTGCCCTTCGGTGCCCGGGCCCTTGCCCTTCCGTGCACCGCGGCCCGCCTCCCTTCGCCGGCCCGGTCCACGGCGCCCGACGCCCGGTTCACCGCCTGGAGCGAGACGTTCACGTGACGGGCGGGGACGCCGTCCCGGGGTCGCGGACCGGGGATCGCACCGGAGCAGTCCGGATTGAGGGCGGGCCGCGCGGGCACGTTCACTGCGCGATCGCGCACGATCTGCGGCCCGCGCGGGCCAGGGAGAAACGAGGTGGGGATGGCCGAACCGACGACGGCGGTGCCGGGGCCGGTCAGGCGGACGGGGGCGAGGTGCGGACGCCGCCGCTGCGGCCCGGCGGCTACGATCCGGCCGAGTATGCCGGACGGGTGGTGCACAGCGCCGAGGAGGCCGGGGTGTCGCCGGTCCTGGTGATGACCGTGCTCTACAACGAGGCGTACAAGCCGCACCATCCGCTGTGGGAACGGCTGTGGCAGTGGTGGAAGCCCCGGGCGTCCTTCGGGGTGGCCAACATGCACCGTGCGACGTTCGAGCGCGTCCGGCGCTCACATGGCCTGTCCGGGCACTGGCACGACCTGCGCGACGATCCCGCGTTCGCCATCCGGGCCGCGGCCCTGCACCTGAAGGACCTCGACCGGAGCCTTCCGCACCGGCACGTGCGCCACTACACAAGCGACGAGTTGCTGGCCCTGGGCTACAACGCGGGAGAACGCAATATGCGGGCGTTCGCCCGGGGGGTGCCGCCGGGCCCCATGGCACGGTCCTACCTGCGCCGTTTCCGTGCCCACCGCAGCCGTGCCGCCGCGGCCCTGGTGACGGGCGGGCCGGTGTGAGCGCTCAGGAGCACCACAGATCGCCGCTCCCGCAGACCCGGGCGCCCATGTTCCGTTCCATCATGCGCAGCGCGGCGTCGGCGAGGTCGGCGTGGATGTGGGCCACCGCGTCCCGGGGGACGGTCACGTCGAGGTGGCGGATGTGCGCGTCCAGCGCCGAGTAGAGGATGCACTGCTCGGTGACCTGCCCGCACAGCACCAGATGGTCGATGCCCTGCTGGGACAGCAGATAGGCCAGGGGCGTCTCGTAGAAGATCGAGTGCCGCGCCTTGACCACGAAGAGGGAGCTGTCGTCGGGCACGACCGGCTCCACCAGGTCGGCGTGCGGGCCGGCCAGGGCCTTGTCGAGGAGCTCGCCGTGATGCGAGCGCCATTCGCCGAAGTTGTCGTTGACGTAGATGACGGGCACCTCGTTCCCGCGCGCCCGTTCCAGCAGCGAGGTCACCTTCGGCACCACGTCGGTCACCGAGGGCAGCAGGAGCTCGGCGTCGGCATGGTCGTAGGTGTTGATCATATCGATGACGGTCAGCGCGGTTCGGCCCATGATGTGCAGAGTGCCCGGATACGGCCGAGCGTCACCGGTGCGTCGCCGCCGTGGGCGTGGGCGCGGTGCCCTCCGCGCGGACGGGGCGGTGGCCGGGCCTCGGGGCGGCCGCGGGCGGCGTCGCCTTCGTGGGGTGGTGCCGGGGTACGACGTCCTGCGGGAAGGTCAGCTGGGCGCTCATCCAGGTCAGGGCGGCGGGCATCTCCCGCACCCAGGTGGGGAAGTTGTGGCTGCCGTTCTCGGGCAGGATCGAGGCGACCCGCATGGGCGGCCTGACGGCCTGGAGGAAGGCCCGCGTCTGCGCGTACCCCTTCTCGCCGTGTTTGCTGTTGGCGACCAGGACCGAGACCTGGGGCGCGGGCAGGTGCTTCAGCCGCCACATCAGGTCGTGCCCCGAGACGCGGGCGGCGCGGCCGGGACCGGTGCCGAAGAGGTTGCCGGTGGTGGGGTCGTCCTTCACCCGGTAGTCGGGCGAGAGGGCGACGGCGGTGGTGTAGACGCCGGGGTTGCGCATCGTCAGCTGGAGGGCGCAGCTGCCGCCGGAGGAGTAGCCCATGACGCCCCAGGCGCTCGCGTCGTGGCCGGCCCGGTAGACGGACCTGATGGCCTGCGGCAGGTCCTTGGCCAGGAACGTCTCGGCCTGCGGGCCGCCGGGGACGTTGACGCACTCGGTGTCGCGCGGCGGTGCGATGGTGGGCCGGATCATCACCATGATCGTCGGCTGCATCCGCCCCTTGCCCTGCAGCTGGGCGGCCGTCTGCGGGACCCGCAGGTGCTGGGCGAGGTTGAAGATGCTGCCGGGGTAGCCGCTGAGCGCCACGATCACCGGGAAGCGCATGCGGTGGTATGCCTTCTGGAAGTACTGCGGCGGCAGGTAGACGAAGGCCGGATCGACCACGCCGGTGCGCCGCCCGATGATCTTGACCGACTCCACTCGCCCGGTGACCGCGGCCGGCCCGCTGGGCAGGCCGCCGACCCGGTCGAGCTGCTGGCTGCCGGCGGGCTGGACGAGCGACCCGTGGACGCTGCTGATGCCGCTCATCGAGCCGCCGTCGGCGCCGGCCGTCTGGGTCACGCCGACGGGAGCGGTGTCGACGTTGCCGAACAGCTCGCTCCAGGACCCGAAGAACTGGTACGACGAGTTCACCGCGCAGGCGAACGCCGCCACGAGAGTCACCTGCGTCACACCGATGGCCGCCAGCCGTCCGAGCACCGGCCGCAGCCCCGGGCGGGCGAAGCGTGGCCACAGCCAGACCAGCAGCGCCACACACACGGCGGCCAGCGCCGCCATCGCATCAACGGTTGCCCGACTGGTCAAGCCCATGTCACTCAGTCCCCGATACGCCTCTGCACGGTCCTTCGCACAGGAGGAGGGCTGAACAGCCATCCGCGTTCCGTAACGAGAGCAATGAGCAAAAGACATGGCCTGTTCCGTAATGCCGGGGAATGCCCTCCCGCGGCACCCCGCACCGGTTCCTCGGGGGCGTTACCAGCGAAGCGGCAGGGCGGCGAGGTACTGGTCGAGCAGGCCGGAGATGATCCGGTGGTCGCGGGCGGAGGGGTGCCAGTCGCAGCCCAGGTAGTCCAGGCCGGCGCCGTCGTAGTACCAGTGGCCGATCCGGTCGTCGCCGCGCCGGTTGCGGTCCCGGACGATGCGCTCGGTGGCGTCGGCGAACGCGGTGGTGTCCGCCAGGCGGGTCGCGCTGACCACGATGAACGTCCTTCGGCCGTACCGGTCGCGCAGCGTGTCGAGGAAGCCCTGGTACGCCGTCTCGTAGTCGGCGATCAGCTCGGCCTGCGTCGCCCAGCGCTCGCCTGGGTTGAGGGGGGTCGAGAAGTCGTTGATGCCCAGTCCCACCACGACGGCCTGCGGCCGCCAGGTGACCGGCCTGTGCCAGACGTCGCCTTCGATGTTCAGCAGGGCCCGGTCGTAGGAGGTGCGGAAATCCGTGCCGGGGTCGGTTCCGTCGTGGTTGCGGACCATGCCCCGGCCGGAGAAGGCGTTGAGCTGGCAGTCGGCGCCGAGCCGGCGGGCGGTCACGGGCCCGAAGGCGAGGTCGGCGTCGCTGTTCCTGTCGACCCCGCCGATGCCCGAGCAGTCGCGCGTGCCGGAGACGTCGCCGTAGCCGGCGGTGAAGGAGTCGCCGATGTACTCGATCTGCCGGGTCCGCGCCCGGGGCCGGGCGAGGATCACGCCTCCGGGAGCGGCGACGAAACCGCCGAACCGGCCCGCGGCCCAGGGGCTCTCCGTGCGTTTGACGAGCCGGACGCCGTGCTCGGTGTCGGCGAGGCCGTCGATCCAGGCGGTCGTGCGGCCCGGGGTGACGAGGGTGGCGGCGGCCGTTCCGTCGATCTGGACGTCGTAGTCGTTGTCGGCGTCGTCGAGGACGATGCCGACGCCGGTACCGCGGAACCGCCCCTCGAAGTAGACGCCGGGTCAGCTGTAGCGCACGGTCCCGTCGGCGGCCCTCTCGACCCGGCCCGCCGTGTGGAAGCGGGTTGCGGCAGCCGGGGCCGTCGAGGCGCGCGAGGGGGAAGCGACGGCGGCGACCAGGCCGGCAGCGGCGGCGGTGACCAGCGTCCGACGGGTGAGACGAGGGGGCGACGGCTGCATGCGGCCATCCTTGGGGGTGAGTAGGGATAAGGTCGCCTCAGCGGTGGGAGCGCTCCCATAGCGCGCCTCTCCACGGTGACCCGCCGAGCATGACCCTGTCAATGCACCCCGGTCCGCACGCTTAGACACGGTTCGAATTGATTGCCGGGCCTACGCGCCGTCGCGGAGGCTTTCCGCGCACCGACGAGCCGACCGAGCTCGGTGCAAGGGGGAGCCGGCGATGGCCGACGCGATGGTGGAGCAGGCCCAGAGATTCATCAACTCCTACAACGTCGACGGCATACCGAAGGTGGAGGTCAACGGCAGGACGAGCTGGACGGTCATGTACGCGCTCACCCGGGCGTTGCAGTACGAGCTGGGCCTGACCACCCTCTCGGACAGCTTCGGACCGGCGACGCTCGCCGCGCTGCAGAGCCGCTTCCCGGTCGTGGACGCGGGCACCCGGCACGGGAACATCTATCGGATCGTGCAGTCGGGCCTGTACTGCAAGGGATACGACGGCGACCAGATCAACGGCGACTACACGGAACGCGTCGCCCGGTCGGTGACCGAACTCAAGCAGAACATGGGCGTCGACGGCGTCTACCCGGGCGACGGACTGACGCCCAAGGTCTTCAAGGCGCTGCTGACCATGGACGCCTACGTGGTCGTCGCGGGCGGCACGGACGCCATACGCAGCGTCGAGCGGTGGCTCAACGGCCGCTACGTCGGCCGCAGGGACTTCTTCGTGATCCCCTGCGACGGCAACTTCTCCCGCGACGTGCAGAAGGCCCTCGTCTACGCCATCCAGTACGAACTCGGCATGAGCGACGACGTCGCCACCGGCTCCCTCGGCCCCGCCACGAAACAAGGACTGCGCCAGCACACCGTGGCCGAAGGAGCCACCGGCACCTGGGTCAGCCTGTTCAGTGCCGCCATGCTCTTCAACCGGCGCCCCGGCGTCTCCTTCACGGACACCTTCGACGCCCAACTCAGCTCTCGGGTGCGGGAGTTCCAGAGTTTCGTACGTCTTGCCGTCAACGGTCAGGGCGACTTCCCGACCTGGGCCTCCCTGCTGGTGTCCACGGGTGACAGCAGCCGCCCCGGCACCGCCTGCGACACCGTCACGGAGGTCACCCCGGCCCGCGCCAGGGCCCTGTACGCGGCCGGCTACCGCTACATCGGCCGCTATCTCTCCAACGTGCCGGGCTCCACCCTCAACAAACGGCTCCAGCCCGGCGAGTTGGCGGTCATCGCCGCACAGGGCCTCAACGTCTTCCCGATCTACCAGACCTACGGCGGTGAGGCGGCCTACTTCCGGCGCGCCCAGGGCATCGCCGACGCCCACGCGGCGATCGAACGCGCCCGCCACTACGGCTTCAGACCCGGCACGCGCATCTACTTCGCCGTCGACTTCGACGCCCTCGACCACGAGGTGACCGACAGCGTTCTGCCCCACTTCCGGGGCATCAAGGCCACCATCGACGAGTACGGGCCCGAGTTCCGCATCGGCATCTACGCCCCGCGCAACGTGTGCAGCCGGGTCGCCGCCGAGGGCCTGACCACGGCCAGCTTCCTGTCCGACATGTCGACCGGGTTCTCCGGGAACCTCGGCTACCCCCATCCCGTCGACTGGTCCTTCGACCAGATCGCCACCATCGCCGTGGGCAGCGGAGACGGCGCGATCACGATCGACAACGACATCGCCTCCGGCCGCGACGAGGGGCAGAACAGCTTCCTGCCGGAGGACGACGACAGCCAGTTGGACGGCCTGTTCAACAAGTCGATGTTCCAGGGCGTGCTCCTCGCCGACGTCCAGAACTACCTCGTCAACTCGATGGGGGTGCCCGAGCAGGGCGGCGACGGAGGGCTGTCCCTGAGCACCCGTACCACCACCCAGTCGTTCCAGGCGGTGATGGACCTGGACTGGCTGACGACGTCCCTTTCGCGTACGTACGGCATGCGCAAGGCCCTCATCCAGTGCCCTCTGCTGTGGGAGATCAGGGCGTACAACATCGGCGACAAGGCCGCGGACGACGCCGTGGAAGCCGGCCTGAAGGACGACAGCAGCACCGGTCTGGGCCAGATCTTCGCCGCCACCGGCATCCGGGCCCGCAACTACTGCATCCGTGCGGGGATCATCACCGGCCGCATCATGGACGCCGGCAACTCCGACGACCTCGACGCCATGTGGCGGGCCCTGCACGACGACGACGTGTACAACGTCAGCACCATCCCGGCCGTGCTGGTGGAGGGCGCCGCCGACATCGGTGTCGCCCGGCCGTCCGTGAACAGCAGCGACGACGACAGCCGCCGGATCATGGGCCGGTACAACGGGACCGGCGACGGCGCCGAACGCTACGGCAACGCGATGATCGGCCTCTACGCCGTCTTCGAGAAGTACAACCGGCTCTTCCGCGACTGACCGCGGTCCACTCACCCCATCGCACCGGAGGCAACGCCATGGCCTTGCCCGATCCCACCCTGCCCCGACGCCTGCTGCTGCGCACCGCCGCCGCGGCCGTGTGCGCGGCCGGGGCCGTCCCCGCACTCGCCACGACCGCCACCGCCGCGACGGACCGCGCCGGCCACACGGCACCGGCCGCCCGTGCCGGCGAGGCGCCCCGAGAACGACCGCGCACCGGCGCGGTCAGCTCCAACGGCTGGCCCATGGAGAAGGGCGCCGACATCGGCGGCGCCCTATGGAGCAGACCCGTGCCGGGCACCGGAGCCACCGTCGCCGTGCGGCTCGGCGCGGTCTCCACCGTGCTCCTGTACGTGATCAGCCGCTACCACTACGAGGTGGAAGCCCTCGGCCCGGACGACATTCTCGGCTTCCAGGCCCCGCACGGCCTGCGCGGCTTCCGGACCGACTACGCCTCGGGCACCGCCGTCGCCCTCCGCCCCGGCGCCCACCCGCCGGGGGCGGCCGGAGGGCTCTTCCCGGCTCAGCGTGCCGCCGTCGCCGACATCGTGGCCGACTGCGCGGGAGTGGTGCGGTGGGGCGGCACCTTCCGCACCCCGTACGACGCGCACTTCCACATCGACGTCCCCCCGTCCGACGAGCGCCTCGACCGGCTCGCCGCCCGGATCGGACGCCGGGACCAGACCCCGGGGCAGGGCCCCGGCACCGCCGCCCTGCGCGGCTGAGACCCCGCACGAAACCGACCCTGAGGGAGACACCAGTGAGGAACACAGCGAAGTCCCTGGCCGCCGCGTTCGCCGCCACCGCCGCGGCCGTCGTCACGGCCCTGGGCGTCACCGCCGGCCCCGCCTCCGCCGCCTCTTCGAGCGCGCAGTACGACACGGCCTGCAACCTGACCTACTCCTACATCCCCGCCGGCGCCCACCACGGCGCCGGCGACGTGAACTACTGCCGTCTGTGGGGCGGCAGCATCGGCGTCCGTTCGGCGCCGGGGTCGAGCACTCTCGTCGGCACCATCAACAGCGCCAACACCAACTGGTTCCGCGGGGACACGCTGGACGCGCAGTTCTGCTCCAGCGGCTACTGCAACAACGCCTGGGCGTTCACCGAGGCGGACAACGGCAACTGGGGCTGGGTGCCGGAGGTGTTCTTCTCCAGCTCCAACACCACCTGGGACCCGAACCTGCGCGCCTGCAGCGCCTACCCCGGTCTCTGCGCCCCCTTCTAAAGGCACGGTCACCCGAGAGCGGTCCACGCAGGACACGGCCGCGGCGCTCGTGCGCCGCGGCTTGTTCGCGCCGACAACCATACGCAGCAGTCAGTCGTCTCACTGACGGCACACCGACCACCGTGCCGCACACCCCCCACCGCATTGTGAGTGACCGACTCGATGCTTCGTATCCACTTCACCGCCCGCGATCTGGAAAACGTCCGCATAGCCCAGCAACCCGACCCGCTGTGGGAACTCGTCTGCGCCGTCTGCCGTCTGAACAGCCGTCAGGGACCGCTCCCCTTCGGCGGCTGGCGTCACTCGGTCGCCGAGCGGCTGCTCGCCGACACACAGGCGACTCGCGCCGTACGGCTGGCGAAGTCCCTGATTCCCGCCACGGGTTACATCCCGGACTTCCTCACGCCGCCCGTCACCGGAGAGGGTCTGTCCGCCGGCCTGGAACAGGTGCGGGCCACGCCACGGGAACGATTACTGCGCGACCTGCGGCTGTTCGCCAGGGCCCGCGCGCTGCCCAACGCGGCCATGCACACGGCCCTTTCGGCCAACACCTTCGTCACCTCGCTCGCCACGGCCTTCGAATCGTCCTTCCGCGCCCTGCTGGCGCCGTACTGGGGTCCCGTACGGTCGGCGGTGGGCAACGATGTCGCGCTGCGCTCGCAGGCCCTGCTCCAAGGCGGCACGCGCGCCCTCTTCGACGGGCTGCGCCCGTGGGCGCGCTGGCGGGCTCCCGTGCTGGAGGTGGACTACCCGAGCGCACGCGATCTGCATCTGGAGGGCCGCGGCCTGCTGCTCGTGCCGTCGTACTTCTGCTGGCGCAGGCCGACCTCGCTCGCCGACCCGCACCTCGACCCGGTGCTCGTGTATCCGGTGGCCAAACCGCCACTCGGCCTGGTGGGCGCGAGTGAGGAACGGCTCGAACGGCTGCTGGGGCGCACCAGAAGCGCCGTGCTGATGGACGTCGCCCGGCACGGCGGCCGCACCACCACCGAGATCGCCCGCACGCTCGGCATCGCCGCTCCCAGCGCGAGTTACCAGATCGGCGTGTTGCGCGAGGGGGGTCTCGTCGTCAGCCGCCGCGACGGCAAGTACGTCCTGCATTCGGCGACCGCCCTGGGCCGCGGCCTGCTCGACAGCAGCAGCGCGTGACGGGGGCGCGAGCGCGTCCTCCCGGTGCGGCCGTGCGCCCGGCTTGTTATGACGGCTGTCATGACCGATGCTGCCCTGTGTCGGCGGTGCGGCCGACGTTCCGGGGATACCTTCCGGCCAGGGAGAGGGTGCGGCATGGCGACGACGGCGCGGATGATGTGGGAGCGGCTCGAACCGGTCCACGATCTGCTCTATTTCGCGCCCGAGGCCCGCCGGACGGCGGACGAACTCGGCATGCGCGGCTTCTGGATGGGTTACTTCGCCCTGCGCGCGGCTCCCCTGGGCCCCGTGCCCGCCGGCGTCGTCACCGCCTGCTTCTACGTCTTCCATCCCGCCCGTGTCGCACGCGCGCTGCCGGACGCCTGGCGGTACGCGGCCCCGGAGGACGTCCTCGCGGCGCGGCTGCGGGCCATGGACGCGGCCATGACGGGGCTGTTCGGCCGTGACGCGGTCACGTCGGCGCGGATGGCGGAGGCCGCCGACCTGGCATGGCGGGCGGCGGCCGCCGCCGGCACCGCCGGCCGGCCGCTGGCCGCCGCGAACCAGGCTCTCGACCGTCCGCGGCAGGCGCACACGCGGCTGTGGCAGGCGCTGACCACGTTGCGCGAGCACCGGGGTGACGGCCATGTCGCCACGCTGGTCGGGCACGGGCTCTCCCCCGTGGCCGCCATGGTGCTCAAGGCGGCCGCGGGGGAATCGGACGCCGCGTTGCTGCGCGAGGGGCGCAGGTGGGAGCCGGCCGACTGGGCGGCCGCCGAGACGGAACTGCGCCGACGCGGCTGGCTCGACGAGGACGGCGCGCTGACCGCGGAGGGCAGCGCCGGACGCGGCGCGGTCGAGGCGCAGACCGACGCGCTCGCCGCACAGCCCTGGCGGGCTCTCGGCCAGGAGCACACCGCCCGCCTCGCCGACCTCCTCACGCCCCTGGCCGGCGCGGTACGAAAGGCCGGGCTGCTGCCTGCCGGCAATCCGGTGGGGCTCACCGGCACCACGGCCGCGCACGCGTGACGACGGCGCGGCCGCGCAGCCGTCTCGCGTTCCCGTTTCAGTCGAGACAGAACTCGTTGTCCTCGATGTCCCGCATGACGATGCACGCGTCGTGGCCGTCGTACAGGAGGCGTTCGCGCACCGCGCCGAGGGCGACCAGTCGTGTGCACTCGGCCTCGAGCACGGCCAGCCGCTCCTCGCCGACGAGTCCCGTGCCGACCCGCACGTCGAGGTGGACCCGGTTCTTGACGACCTTGCCCTCGGGGACGCGCTGGAAGAACAGGCGCGGTCCGACGCCCGCCGGGTCACCGCACGCGAACCACGACCCCCGCTCCTGGGGCGGCCGTGAGCGGTCGAAATCGTCCCAGGTGGCGAACCCCTTCGGGGGCGGCGACACGACGTATCCCAGGACCTCGCACCAGAAGCGGGCGACGCGCTCGGGTTCCGCGCAGTCGAAGGTGACCTGGAACTGCTTGATCGAAGACATCGGCGCACCCTAGCAAGTGCCGGCCGCTACGCCGCTGTTCAGGGGGTCAGCAGCCGGTCCTGCTCCACCGGAGGCGTGCCCTCGTGCCAGTCCAGCGCCTTGCCGAAGCGGACCAACTCGCCGTACAGGGCGGGATCGACGTGCTCGGCGAAGACCAGGTCGAGCACGGCCTCGGCGGCCCGGGCCGGTGACTGCGCGTGGCTGAAGTCGCTGAACCAGGGGCGTGAGGTGGCGGTGTCGACCATGCCCGGGCACACCGAGGCGATGAGGGTGCCGTCGGCGAGGTCGCGCTCGCGGCGTTCGGCGGCGACGGCGCGGACGGCGGCGACCTGGGCCACCTTCGAGGGGACGTTCAGCCAGACGGGCCAACCCGCCTCCTGCGCGGTCTTGTTGTGGATCGCGCGGCGCCACGACTCGACGGCGTACTCGACCTGGTCCAGGCTCGCCCCGTCGAACAAGTGGTGCAGCCGCGGGTCGAGATGGCCCAGGGTGCCCAGACTGCTGGCGACGACGAGGAGCCTGCCGCCGGGGCGCAGGACGGGGCCGAAGGAGCGCAGGACGGCGTGCGTGGCGGTGTTGGAGACGTCGATGAACTCGTCCGCCCGCTCGGCCTGCGACTCCTGCGGCAGGACGCGGGCGACCGCGTTGGAGATGACGACGTCGACCCCGCCGTGGCGGGCCGTCAGGTCGTCGGCGAGGCGGGCGATGGCGTCGGTGTCCGTGACGTCGAGGACCCGGCCCTCGACGCGTGCGCGCGTACCGGGCAGCCGGCCCACCTCGTGCGCGGCGTCCGTTACGCGCCGGTGGTCGCGGCCGGTGAGCAGGACGAGGTCGTCGGGGTCCATACGGGCCGCCAGCCCTTCGACGAGAGCGCGGCCGAGTCCTTGGTTGGCGCCCGTGACGAGGGCGATGCGGGAAGTGGCCATGCACCCCACGCTAGAAACCGCACAGCCATGAGTCCAACGAGACTTCGGCAAGGCTAGTATGCGTAAACGTCATGGACTTCAGGGATGTGTCGCTCACCGCACTGCGCGTCTTCCGCACCGTCGCCGAACAGGGGACCTTCACCGCGGCCGCCGCGTCGCTGGGCTACACCCAGTCGGCGGTGTCCCGGCAGATCGCCGCGATCGAACGGGCGGCGGGCGCCGAGTTGCTGGAACGGCGGCGCGACGGCGTACGGCTCACCCCGGCCGGCCGCCTCGTCATGCGCCGGGCGACGGTCGTCCTGGACGAGATCGACGCGACCGCGCGCGAGCTGTCCGGTCTGCCCGGACAGGCCGGCACGGTGCGGCTGGGCTGGTTCCCCAGCGCCGGCGCCGTCCTGGTGCCCCGCGCCCTGGCCGCGCTGCGCCGCACGGACCCCGGCCTGCACGTCGTGGGCCGGGAGGGCAGCACGCCGGCACTGGTGCGGGCCCTGCGGGCCGGCAGCATCGATCTGGCGCTGCTGGCGTCGGCGCCGCCCTTCCGGCCGCCGGACGCCGAGTCGCCACCGCTGGTGGTGCGGACGCTCACCGAACGCGCCCTCATGCTGGCGGTGCCCGCCGGCCACCCGCTGGCTCGCGGTGACTTCGTCGACGTGGTCGATCTGCGCGGTCAGCGGTGGATCACCGGCTCCTCCTCGCGGGAGGACACGCTGATGGGCGTGTGGCCGGGCCTGGACGAGCGGCCCGAGATCGCGCACACCGTCCGCGACTGGCTCGCCAAGCTCCACCTGGTCGCCGCGGGCTGCGGGCTGACCACCGTGCCCGCCGTGCTGGCCCCGGCCGCACCCCCCGGCGTCCGCGTCCTGCCCGTGCGCGGCGGCCCCCAGGAACAGCGGCGTCTGCTCCTGGCCCGCCTGCCCCACCCGCCGGCCGACCCGGTCGTCCGCGTGGCAGCCGCCCTCCGCGCGGCGGCCGTCGACGCGGACGAACCCGAACCCTCCCACCCCGGCCCCTGACGACCCGGCGAGGCCGTGCGCCCGACACCGGGCGGGCAGGCCACTCAGCCCGTGGGCAGGCCGATCTGCTCGGCTTCGAGCGCGGAGCGCAGTTCGGCGAGGACCTGCACGGCGGCCGGTCCCGACGGGCCGCCGAGGACGCCGGCGGTCAGCTCGGCCAGGGTCTCGGTGAAGGTCTCCTCCGCCGCCTCGGCGAGCCGCACGCCGTCGTCGGTCAGGTCCAGCAGCGACGACCGGCGATCCGACGGATGGGGTCGCCGTACGACCCAACCCCGTTGCTCCAGGCGGTCGATGCCCTTGCTGGTCGCGCCGATCCCGATGGCGAACTCCACCGCCAGGTCCGCCACCCGGGCCCCGGGGTGCTCGTGCAGGAAGCGCAGGAACTCGAACTGCGAGGTGACGATCCCGTGCCGCTCGCGGAGCCGGTCGTTCAGCGCGTTGTACAGGCGCGTCTCGCAGCGGACGAGATCGCCGAAGAAGCCCGGGAGATCGACCCGGCCACCGCTCGACTTGGATGCCATGGCATATATCCTAGGCTATATTCCCAGGAATATAGTGCTCAGGAATATAGTTCCACGACATGCACGTGGTGTGAGACGGAGGCAGTGATGAGCAGGCAACAGCGCGCGGAGATCGACGCGAGGGTCCGGCGGCCCCGCCCCGAGGGCGGCCGGTCGGTGGCGGAGCTGCGCGCGGGGTTCAGGGCGATGATGGCCGAGATGACCGTTCCGGCGGAGATCCGCACGCAGACCACGACGCTCGGTGACCGGCCGGCGCTCCTCGTCGAGCCGGACGGCACTGCCGAAGCAGGGACGCTGCTGTACTTCCACGGCGGCTCCTACGTGGTCGGTTCACCGCAGACGGCGTTGCCGCTGACCGGGAACCTGGTCACCCGCTCCCGGTTCAGGGCGTTCTCCCTGGACTACCGGCTTGCCCCGGAACATCCGTTCCCGGCCGCGATCCAGGACTGCCTGAACGCCTACCGCGCACTTCTCGACAGCGGCGAGGACCCCTCGGCGATCGCCTTCGCCGGCGACTCCGCCGGTGGCGGCCTCACCGTCACCACCTGCCTCGCCGCCCGCGACGCGGGCCTGCCGCTGCCCGCGGCGATCGTGGCGTTCTCCCCCGGCCTCGACCTGACCCGCACCGGCTCGTCCATGGACTCCAAGGCCGGCATCGACCCGTTCTTCACCCGGGAGGGCATGGAACACAC
The DNA here is from genome assembly GCF_054850255.1 of Streptomyces sp. 7R007. Taxonomy (NCBI): domain Bacteria; kingdom Bacillati; phylum Actinomycetota; class Actinomycetes; order Kitasatosporales; family Streptomycetaceae; genus Streptomyces; species Streptomyces sp. 7R007. Next base: position 29,085 of record NZ_JBTWMV010000031.1, read on the forward strand.
GGGGGCCATGTACCTGGCGGGACAGGACCCGCGCCAGCCCCTGCTCAGCCCCGCGGTCCTCGCCGACCTGACCGGCTTCCCCCCGATGCTGCTGCAGGTGGGCACCAACGAACTGCTCCTGGACGACTCCACCCGCCTGGCCGCCCGCGCACGGGACGCCGGAGTGGACGTCATCCTGGACGTCACCGCCGACGTGCCCCACGTCTTCCAGGCGTTCGCCGGCGCCCTGGAGGAAGCCGACGCGGCGCTGGACCGCGCCGCGCTCTTTCTCCGCCAGCACGTTCGCGCGAGGCGCTAATCGGCACCGCTCACGGCCCGGTCCGGGTGCTCCGGGAGCCGGTCCCCCCGCATCGGCAGCTTCAGTGGTCGCCCGCCCCGGTGTGCCCAGACGTCACGGAGGACGACCTGGATCATCCCGGCGACCGGAATGGCGAGCAGGGCACCGAGGATGCCGGCGATCTCGACGGCCAGCAGGATGGCGACCAGCACGGTGAGAGGGTTGAGTTTCACCGTCCGCGACAGGATGACCGGCTGCAGCAGGTGGTTCTCGACCTGCTGGTAGACGACGAAGAAGACGATGGCGGCGATGCCGGCCGGCAGGGAGTGGATGAACGCCGCCACCGAGGCGACGACGGCTCCCAGCGTGGCCCCCACCAGAGGGATGAGGTCGGCGAGCGCGACGAACAGCGCCAGCAGACCGGCGAACGGCACCCTCGCGATCAGGAGCATCACATAGGTCAGGACGCCGCAGATGACGCTGATCAGCAGGTTCCCGGTGAGGTAGCCGTTGACGGTGCGGGCGCAGGCGGCACCGACCCGGCGGATGCGAGCGGCGCGTGCCTCGTCCGTCAGGGCCAGCGCACCGTCGATGGCCTTGGGTCCCTCCAGCACCATCAGATACGCCAGGACGAAGATCGTGACGGCTCCCGCGACCGTGGTCGCCGCACTGCGGACGAAGGCCAGGGCGGGTGTGCCCAGCCCGGTGGCGAAGGAGCGGATCTGGTCCTGGTGCTGCTGGACGTAGCGCAGGGCATGCGTGCGCTCCAGCAGGTCGCCGACGGGCCCGCGGCCGGCCCGGGCGTCGTCGATGATCGTGGGCAGCCGGCCGGCGAGCCGGGTCCCCTCCTCGGCCAGCGGGGCCACGAACAGCGCGACCAGACCGCCGACGACCACCACCGCGACCAGGAAGACCAGCAGCGTGGCCACGGAACGGCGACAGCGCGTCACCCGGCGCTCCAGCGCGTCGACCGCCGGGTAGAGGGCGACCGCGAAGAACAGCGCGATCACCATCCACACCAGGACCCGGCGCGTCTGCACCACCACTTGCAGTGCGACATAGGCGGCGAGCACCAGACCGATGGCGGCGAGAATGGTGCGTACCGGAACGGGACGCCTCTCCATGGACACTGGGTGCCCGACCGCCCGCGGCGGAAACGACCACTCGCCCCTGACACCTCGCGGGCGAGTCGGCGCGGCCGCCTGGCGACGCACCAACCAGCGTCGACCGCCGGGCAGTTGCGGTGGACACGGCACTCCGGCGCCACGCGCAAATCCCCTGTGATCAACGGCGGCCGCCGTCGTACGCTGTCGCCCGCCGTCTGCCGAGGGAGCACACATGGGGATCCGCAGCCTGACACGGGACGAAGCCGAGCGCCGGGCCGCGCTGCTGGCGGTCGAGCGGTACGAGGTGGACATCGACCTCACCGCCCTGCCCGAGGGGCCCGAGGTCCGGTGCGTGTCCACGGTGACGTTCACCTGCCGGGAACCGGGCGCGGACACCTTCGTGGACTGCGCGGCACAGGTGGTCGGCGCCACTCTGAACGGCGCCGCCCTCACCCCGGGCGACGACGGCCGCATCCCGCTGCCCGCCCTGGCCGAGCGCAACGTGCTGCGGGTGGAGAGCGTCCAGGCCGACACGGCCGCCGGTCCCGGCGTGCACAAGGCCGTCGACCCCGCCGACGGCGAGGTGTACGTCTGGACGAGCTTCGAACCGGACGAGGCGCGGTTCGTCTGGGCCTGCTTCGACCAACCCGACCTCAAAGCCCCGCACGCCTTCACCGTCACCGCTCCCGCCGCGTGGACCGTGACCAGCAACTCCGGCGACCCGCGCGTCGAGGAACTGCCGTCGGCCCGCCGCTGGACCTTCCCGGACACCCCGCCCCTGTCGGTGTACAACACCGTCGTCAACGCGGGGCCCTTCCACGAGCTGCGCCACCAGGCCGACGGCCACGACCTGCGCCTGTACGCCCGCCGTTCGCTCGCCGCCGTCCTGGAACGCGACGCCGACGAGATCTTCACCCTCACCCGTCAGGGCCTCGCCTTCTACGCCGACGCCTTCGCGATGCCGTTCCCGCAGCGCCGGTACGACCAGGTGTTCATGCCCGAGTTCGGCGGGGCGATGGAGAACTACGGCTGTGTGACCTGGTCGGACGCCTTCCTGCGGCGGGCCGCGCCGACCCCGGCCGAGCGCGAGCTGTTCGCCAAGGTGCTGCTGCACGAGATGGCGCACATGTGGTTCGGCAACATCGTCACCATGCGCTGGTGGGACGACCTGTGGCTCAACGAGGCGTTCGCCGAGTTCGCCTGCCACTGGGCCGCCGAGCGAGCCACCCGGTACACCGACGCGTGGGCCGGCCATCTGGTCGGCGACAAGCTCAAGGCGTACCTGTCGGACCAGGGTCCGGCCACGCACCCGATCCACCAGCCCATCCACGACGTCGACCAGGCCGCGTCGATCTTCGACAACATCACCTATCCCAAGGGCGCCTCCGTCCTGCAGCAGCTGATGACCTACGTCGGCGAGGACAGCTTCCGGACGGGCATGGCCGCCTACTTCGCCCGCCACGCCTGGGCCAACACCACCCTGCAGGACCTGATCGAGGCGCTCGCCGAGGCCAGCGGCCGCGACCTGGACGCCTGGCGCGCGGCCTGGCTCGAGACGGCGGGCACCGACCGCTTCCGTCTGCGGCGGGACGGCGACACGCTCACGCTCGTGGCCGACGGCAGCCCTCGTCCGCAGGTGCTGGCGGTGGGCGCGTACGACAGGAACGGCTCGGCGTTGGAACGCACGGCATCGGTGCGCGTCGAGGTGACGGGGACGCGGACCGAGGTCGCCGGCCTGCCGCTCACGGCGGACGTCCTGCTGATCAACGACGACGACCTGACCTTCGCGACGACCCGCCCGGATCCCGCGGCCCGGGACGCTCTCTTGCGCACGGCGGCCCGTCTGCCCTCGGCCCTCTCCCGGGGCGTGGCCGCCGCCACCGTCTGGGACATGCTGACCACCGGCGAGGCGACGGCCGTGGAAGCCGGACAGTGCCTCACCGCGGTCCTCGCGGCCGAGACGTCGGACGCGGTGATCGAGCCCTATCTGACCCTGGCCACGAGCATCGCCGAACTGTGGGCGCCGCCCGGCGCCCGCGCCGCACTGGCCACGGCGCTGGCGGCCGTCTGCCGCCGCCTCGCCGACAACCCCGGCCGCCGCCGCGTCGCGCTGCGCGCCCTGGCCCGCACCGCGACGAGCGACGACGACCTGGCCTGGCTCGACGGGCAGGTGGCGGACGACGCGGACCTGCGCTGGCACCTGCTGGTACGCCAGGCCGAACTGGGCGCGGACGTCTCCGCCGAGGCCGCCCGGCTGCTGGACCGCGACCCCGATCCGGACGCCTGGATCCGCGCCCTGACCGTACGCGCCGCCCTGCCCGACCCCGCCGCCAAGGCCGACGTCTGGCAGCAGCTGGTCCTCGACCGCCGCGTCCCCATCAGTTCGGTCGGTCACGTGGCGGCCGCGTTCTGGCGCCCCGGTCAGGAGCCGCTGCTGGAGCCCTACGCCCAGCGCTACCTGGACGCGGTCCCTGACCTGCACCACGGCGGAATGATCCCGGCGATGGCCTTCACCAGGCACCTCTTCCCCCTGCACGCCATCGACACCGCGTACATCGACAAGGCCCAGCAGGCAGCGCTCGAAGCGGCCCCGGTGGTGCGCACCACCCTGCTGGAACGGTCGGACATGGTCAGGCGCATGCTCCGCACCAGGGCCGGCGGTGCCTGAGGGAGCCGCTCACGCCATGGCCGGTCGCTCCATGCGCCTGCACCACATGGTGTGGCACACGGCACACGGCTCCTAGGGACGACGGCGAACGGCCACCCGGTCGCGCCGCTCGCCCCGCGCACGCACCCACCCCAGACAGGCGGGAGTGACCGCACCGGCCCGCTTCCCCGTCATCTCGGCCAACTGACAGCCGAGACCGGCCTCTTCGCGCCGTATCCCGGTCGCAGGCGGGCGGTTCCCGGCAGGTTCCGGTCTTCCGCGCGTACCGCGGACCCGGCGTCCCTAGGGTCGAAGCGCCTGGCAGACCCTCGTCCCGTACGCGCGGGCGAGTGCGCGTGAGGCGTCGGCGCCCGCGGCAGCGGGCACAGGGGGGTCGGGCCTGAAAGGGGCAAGGGTGGGCGCGGTCGAGATCTCGGCGGAGGATCCGGACGATTTCGACGTCCTGTACGGCGAGTTGCAAGGACGCAGCGGAATCACGGTGGAGGCGGTCGCCGCGCCCATGCGGCCCGGTGAGCAGGGCTCGGTCGTGGATCTGCTGACGGTGGCCTGCGCGTCGGGCGGTGCCGTCGCCGTGCTGCTGGGGATCGTCAAGTCCCTGCTCGAATCCGCAGGCCCCGGCTTCGTCCTGAAGGTCCGGCAGGGGAACGTCCGGCTGAAGATCACCGCCGACACCTTCGAGGACGCCCGCCCGGTGCTGGAGGATCTGCTGGGTGGACGCTGACCTCAGCCGGGCCCGCGCCCTCCTCATCGGCAACGGCGTGTACCGGGACGCCCGCATCCCGAACTTGCCCGCGGCCGCGTGCGTCCAGGCGATGGCGGCCCTGCTCACCGGCCCCCTGTGCCGATGGCCGGCCGACCGCGTCACGACTCTGGTCGACGTGTCCTCCCCAGGCGACCTGGCCCGCAAGGTGATCGCCGCGATCGACGACACCGACGACGTGCTGCTGGTGTACTACGTCGGCCACGGCGTGCGCACCAGCGACGGCCAACTCGCCCTCACCGTGGGCGACACCGACGCCGACCCGCGGGCACTGCCGCACACCGCGCTGCTGTACGAGAACCTCGCCAAGATCCTTCGCCACTGCCGGGCGGCCACCACACTCGTCCTCCTGGACTGCTGCCACGCGGAACTCGCCAACAAGGCCACCTACGTGTTCCAGTCCGTCGACTTCGGGGAGACCTACCCCATCGACGGCGTGTACGTGATCGGCGCCAGCGGCAGCCACATGAAGGCCAAGACCCTCCCGAACGCGACCCTGACCTGCTTCACCGAGGCCTTCTTGTCGGTGGTGCGCCGCGGCATCCCCGAAGAGCCGGACCCCGAGTTGTCGCTGGAGCGGATCTTCCTCGAACTGCGGGCGGAGCTGGGGCGCAAACTGCTGCCGGAGCCGGTGGAGAGCGGAGCCCGCGGAGCACACCGGTACCGGTTCGCCCTGAACGCCGCCCATCCCGCCCACCGCGAGAAGCTCATCGAGGGCGGCGAAGACGTCGTCGTACCGGAAGTTCCGCCCCGCCTGGACCGGCGTACGCTGCTGACCGGTGCCGGCACCATCGGTCTGACGGTCGCCAACACCCTTCTGACGCTCAACGGCCGTCTGACCGGCACGGCGACCGGCTCGCACGCCGACCCGCCCGGCAACCACGCCTCCACCTCGGCGACCAAGGCCGCGATGACCGCGCTGGGGCAGCCGGTCCTCGGCCACACCGACCGCGTCTACTCGGTGGCCTTCCACCCGGGCGGACGGGTCCTGGTCAGCGGCAGCGCCGACCAGACGGTCCGGTTCTGGGACCTGACCGATCCCGCGCGGCCCAAGCCCGTCGGCGCGCCCTTCCCCGGCCATACCGACACGGTCTACTCCGTCGTGTTCAGCCCCGACGGCAAGCTGCTGGCGGACGCCGGCGCCGACCAGAAGGTGCGGCTGCTGACCGTGGCCGACCCCGCGAAGCCGGTGACCCTCAGCCGGCCGGCCACCGGCCACACCGACGCCGTCTTCTCCGTCGCCTTCGCGCCGAGCGGCGAACTGCTGGCCGGTGGCAGCGGGGACCGCACGCTGCGCCTGTGGAACGTGTCCGACCCCGCACGCCCGAAACTCCTCGGCGGGCCCGTCCTCGGGCACACGGACGCCGTTCTGTCGGTGGCCTTCAGCCACGACGAGAGCGTCCTGGGCAGCGGTGGCTCCGACCACGCGGTGCGCCTGTGGAACGTGGCGGACCCTCCCGCCCCCATCGGCCCGGCCCTGCCCGGCCACACCGACCGCGTGTACTGCGTGACGTTCAGCCCCAACGGGCATCTGCTGGCCAGCGGAAGCGGTGACCACACGATCCGGCTGTGGAACGTGAAGGACCCGGCGAACCCGGCCTTCCTGGGTCACGCCACCGGCCACTCCGACGCCGTCAACGCGGTCGCCTTCAGCCCCGACGGGCGGGTCCTGGCCAGCGCCGGCAGCGACAAGACGATCCGCCTGTGGCACGTCACCGAATCCACCGCCCCGTCCCTCCTCGCCCACCCCCTCACCGGCCACACCGACGCCGTCTACGCCGTGGCCTTCAGCCCCGACGGAAAACTGCTGGCCAGCGGCAGTGCGGACCAGACAATCCGCCTGTGGAAACACGCCACTTGAGAAACCGGCCCGCTCACCGCACGACGTGCGCCGCCTCTTCGCACTGCCGGCGGTACTCCCTCGGCGACATGCCGTAGGCGTTGCGGAAGACCTGGCTGAAGTGGGCGGGGCTGGAGAAGCCCCAGCGCGCGGCGATCGCATGGACCGTACGGGCCGTCAGCCGTGGGTCGGCGAGCTCGCGTCGGCACTGTTCCAGACGGCGCTCGCGAATGTGGCCGGCGACGGTGAGCCCGTCGTGCTGGAACAGCTTGTGCAGATACCGCAGGGAGATGTGGTGGGCGGCGGCGATCACGTCCGGGGTCAGAGCCGGGTCGCCGAGGTGGTCGTGGATGAAGGCGCGGATCCGGGCCCTGAGCGCCTGCTGCCGGGTGTGCGCGGGCACCGCGCTGCCGGTGTCCAGCGCGGTGGCGAGAGCCGTGGTCAGGATGTCGAGGGTGAGAGTGGACAGCCGGCTGGTGTCCGCCGGCGTGAGTTCGTCCAGGTGACGGGCGAGGTGCAGCAGATACTGGGAGGACAGTGCGGCGATGCCGTGGTGGCCGGGTATGCGGACGGCGCTCAGACGCCGTACCTCCTTCTCGGGCAGGTGCAGGAGCGAGGGCGCGAACTGCAGCACCAGCAGTTGGCAGGCGCGTGGGCCGGCGTCCAGTGTCGCCGTGTACGGCCTGGAGGTGTCGTAGAGGACGAGGTCGCCCACGGCGAACCGCGCCTGCCGATCGCCTTGTGTGACGGCTCCCTCGCCCCGGACCGCGACGCCCAGCTTGAACAGTCCGGGGTCGCTGCGGCGGATGAGCCGGTCCGTGCGGTGGATGGTGTACGGAGTGGTCGTCATCAGTGCCAGTTGCAGGGTGCCGAGTTCACGGGTGCTCATCCGGGCCCGGAAGGTCCGCCCGTGCTGCGGTTCGCGGCGCAGGTCGTAGGGCACCCAGGTGCGTGCGCTGACGTCGTGCCAGAAACCGAACCGCTCCTCGGCCGGTACGTCGTCGGTGCTGACGGCGTTCGTGCCCCACGATGGTGGCGCGGTGGTGGCGTCGCGGTGCGGCATGTGCGTCTCCCCGTTTCTCCCGTTCTCCGTCCTCTCTCTGGTCTAACGGCTCGGGGATGTTCGCCTTCGGGACACCGGCGCCGAACAAACAACGCCGCAACAACGGCGCCTGCCCTAGCAGGGCTTGACGTACCAGACCGGGGTCCAGTCGAAGCTCGCGTCGCTGAACGGGGCCCGGGGGGTGGTGTAGATGACCCTGCGGTTGCGGTCCTTGAACTGCGCTTGGGTGCCGGGGGTCTGGTTGTTGTAGTAGGAGCCCTCGCCGAGCCAGTCCTGCAGCGCGTAGTCCTGGCAGTGGTAGAGGGAGAGCCGCTCGCCCTGCCCGAGGGGCTGGCGGTACATGCAGAAGTACGTGTAGTCGCACTCCCAGTCCTCCGTGGTCCGGGCCGCGTCCGGTGCGGCCAGGTCACGCACGTACCGCTCGCCGGGGACGGTGAGCGTCAGCGTCGCCCCGCCGGCCAGCCGGATCTCGTTCGCGGCGACCTGGCGCCCGTCCTGCCGAGCGAGGTATCCGTCCACCTTGGCCTGCAGGGCGCCGGCTTGCTCCGCGGTGAGTCCGGCTGCGCGGGCTTGAACGACGAAGGGCGTGTGGCCGCCCGCCGTCTCCGCGAACGCCGGGCCGGCCCATCCCACGGCGAGCACGACGACGGCCCCGGCTGCCAGGGACGCGTACCGCTTCAGTACCGACATCACATTCCTTTCCCGAACACGGATCGACCGCTGTTGTTCGGAAAGGGTGCATGCCGCAGCCGGGGCCGTCCTTACACCTCAGCGCACACTGCTGTGCTCTGCGTGCACGGTCAGGCACGCGCCTGCTGCGAGGCACGGATCCCCCGCGGTGCGGCGTGGACGGCCGGCCGGGCCCTGACGGGCTCCAGGCGCCGCAGCCACCAGCTCGCCAGCGCGAGCAGGCCCGTGAAGACCGCCAGGAGCAGCAGGCACGTCCACATGGTCCGGTCGCCGGGGGCCGTCCATCCGGTCCAGGCGCTCGAAGCCGCCCACAACGCCACGCCCGCGGCGTACAGGGCACGCATCCGACGCAACTGCCGCACGACCGGACGGACGTGATCAGGAGTCTCAGGGTGCATCGACATGCGGCGCCCAGTACCCCGTCCGGGCCGTACCGCACCTGTCATCTCGTCCGGTGGCCCAGCCCCGCACAGGCCGCCGGGCAGGGCTGAGCCGACCGGTCGGGGGTAACCGAGCCGACAGCAAGGGAGAAAAGCCCCGCAGGGAAGGAGCGTCATGCCCGGCATGATGGAGCGCATCAAGCAGTTCGCCAGGAGCCCCCAGGGCAGGCGGGCGGCCGAACAGGCGCGGCGGGCCGCGGCGGACCCGCGGCGCCGGGCCCAGGCCCAGCGCCTGCTGGGCAAACTCCGTGGCCACCGTTGACCAGAGGTGACGCGTCGCGTCACTGGTGACGGATCACGGGCTGTCGAGCAGGGTCGACACCTCCCGCGCCCGCGGGGAGCCGAGCGCCGTGTAGAGCCGCAATGCCTGCTGAAGGTGGCCGGTCGCCCGGTCCGGGGCCGGACCGGAGCGTAGGACGGCGGCGGTTCCCATGTGGGCGCGGGCCTGTTCCTCCTGCTCGTCGATCTCGCGGGCGACCGCGAGGGCCTTCGCGTGGGCGTCGAGGGCCTCGGCCGGTCGCCCCAGGCCCTGCAGGGCCTCGCCCAGTCCGTTGAGGGCGCCGGCCTCGCCGTAGCGCTCGCCGATCCGGCGGAACAGTTCCAGGGCCTCGCGCTGTCGTCCGGCCGCCTCCTCGTGGCGGCCCAGACCGCTGAGGGCGTTGCCCAGGTTGGTCAGCGCGTGCCCCGTCCCCGAGGCGTTGCCCAGGCGCCGGAAGAGGGCCAGGGCCCTGTCGAAGTGCCCCGCGGCCGCCGTGTGGTCGCCGAGCCGGGCGAGGAGGATGCCCAGGTTGCCGAGGGCGCTGGCCTCTCCCATGGGATGGCCCACGGTCCGGTACAACTCCAGCGCCCGCTCGTAGCGTTCGATCGAGGCCGTGAAGTCCTCCAGCAACTCCAGGACGATCCCCAGGTTGTTGAGCGCGTCCGCCTCGCCGTGCGGGTCGTCGACCGAGCGGAACAGCGCGACCGCCCGCTCGTGCGCTGCGGCGGCCTCCCGGTAGCGGCCGCGCAGTTCGAAGAGGACCCCCACGTTCGTCAGGTGCCGGGCCTCGCCCGCCGCGTAGCCGATGCGGCGGCACAACGCGAGTGCGGTGTCGTGGAGTTGCCGGGCCTGGTCGTAGTCGCCGAGCCGGCGGTGGACGGCGCCGAGGAAGCCCAGCACGTCGGCCTCGCCCCGCGCGTCCCCCACCAAGCGCGCGGCCCGCAGGGCGTGCGTGTGCAGGGTCAGGGCGTGCGTGTAGTGCCCGGTGCGTTCGTAGTGGCGGTGCAGGGTGGTGGCGATGCGCACCGTGTGGCGGGACGGGCCGGGCTCTTCGGTACGGGAGCACAGCGCGACCAGCGTGGGCTGCGCGGCGGCCAGCCAGGCGCGCGCCTCCTCCGCGGTCCGCAGGGGCGGCAGGCCGGTGGCGGGACGCTCCACGTCCGGCCGCAGATGGCGTTCGGCGGGGTAGAGGACGTCCATGGCCGCCGACGACGCGGCCAGGCAGTGGTCGAGCAGGCGGGTGAGGGCGGCATCGCGTGCGGCCTTCGGGTCGTGCCGGGCGGCGAGTTCGGCCGCGTACGCCCGCAGCAGGTCGTGCATGCCGTACCGGCCCGCGCCGACGCGGTGCACCAGGTGCGCGCCGGCGAGCCGGTCGAGCGCCCGTCGTACGGCGTCCACGGACGCGCCGGCCAGGGCGGCGAGGGAGTGGAGGTCGGCGTCCGGCCCGGGGTGCAGGCCCAGGAGCCGGAAGAGCCGGGCCGGCAGGTCGGTCAGGCGGGCGTAGGACCAGGAGAAGACCGCGCGTACCGCGGCCCGCGGGTCGTCACCGGAGTCCAGCAGGTCCAACCGCCGCTGGTGGTCGTGGAGTTCGGCCACGAGCCGGCTGAGCGGCTCGTCGGGCCGGGACAGGACCAGCTCGGCCGCCACCCGCAGGGCCAGCGGCAGCCGGGCACACTGCCGCGTCAGGTCCTCGGCGCAGGCCCGCTCGGCGTCGACGCGCTCGCCGATCAGCGCGCGCAGCAGGTCCAGGGAGTCGGCCTCGGAGAGCGCGTCGAGCACCACGCGGTGCGCCCCGTGCACGGACACCAGCGCGCCCAGCGCGTCCCGGCTGGTGATCAGCACCCGGCAGTCCGGGCTGCCCGGCAGCAGGGGCCTGACCTGGGCGGCGGAGGCGGCGTTGTCCAGGATCACCAGCAGGCGCCGGCCGTCGAGCGCCGTACGGTAGCGCGCCGCGCGGTCCTCCAGGCGCGGCGGGATCTCCTGCACGGGCACGCCCAGGGCGGTGAGGAAACCGGTCAGCGCCTGGGACGCGGACAGCGGTGACCGCGGGTCGTAGCCCCGGAGGTCGACGTACAACTGCCCGTCGGGGAAGGCGCCGCGCGCCTGGTGGGCCCAGTGCACCGCCAGCGCGGTCTTGCCGACGCCCGCGGTGCCGGAGACGGCGGAGACGACCACTGCGGCGGCGCCCGCGTCGCTGCCGGTGGGTGTCAGCGCCCGGGTGAGGTCGGTGAGCTGTTCATCGCGTCCGGTGAAGGGACGTATGTCCATGGGGAGTTGGGCGGGGACCGGCGGCGGGGACTGCCGGGGGGCCGGGCGACGGCGCGGGGTGGTGCCGCCGCTCGACAACTCCTCGTACAGGGAGCGCAGTTCGGGGCCGGGAGGTACGTCCAGCTCGTCGGCGAGGTGTGCGCGGATTCCGCCGTAGACGTGCAGCGCGTCGGCGGTCGAGCCGACGTCCGCGAGCGAGCGCATGAGCAGCGCGGCCAGTTGCTCGGACAGGGGGTGCTCCGCCAGCACGGGACGCAGCAGTTCGGGCACCTGCTGCGGGCTGCCCTGCCGCAGACAGGCCTGGGCCCAGGCGAGGGCCGCCTCGATCCGCTCCTGGCTCCAGGCCGAGCGCATCCGCTCGGCCCACGTCCCGGTGAGCCCGGCCAGCGGGACGCCCCGCCACAGCCGGAGCGCTTGCGCGAGCAGGACGGTGCGCTCCGCGTCCGGGCACCCCGGCTCGCGCCCGCGCGCGACCAGGGAGCGGAAGTGCGTCAGGTCGACGGCGTCATCGTCCGCCTGCAGGACATAGCCGCCGGACACCTTGCCCAGGCGGATCGACGGCTGTGGCTCCGCGTCGCCGTTCTCCTTGGCCGCGGCCTCGTCGAGGAGCCTGCGTAAGCGGCTGATGTGGGAGTAGACGACGGAGCGCGCGCCCTCGGGCGGAGCCCCGTCCCACAGCCGGTCGACCAGCGTCTCCACCGGCACCGGGCGCCCGGTGTCGGCCGCCAACGCCGCGAGGACGGCCCGCCTTCGCGGCTGACCCGGCTCCACCTCACCCCGCGCGAGGCGTAATTCCAGTGGGCCGAGCAGAAGGAGCTTCAACGGTCCTCCGTCGCAAGGTTTTCGCAAGACGCGTTCCGCATCCTCACATTAGCGGTCGTCGGGCGGACGACCGGGTCGACTGCCGCACGCTCACGCACTCCGGTGAGCGGCGAGGGCCGCGGGCTGCGCGTCGAGCCGGCCCCCCTCGCCGGCCGTGCGGTGCGCGGGCAGACCGTACGGGGGTCGGTCCGCTCGCGCACCGCCCCTGCGGGGAGTGTTGCCCGCACCCATCGATATTCGATAGATTCCCATCGGAATTCGATTGGGAGGTGAGTCATGGGCAAGCTGGCCGTCGGGGCGCTGCGCGTCATTCTCGGGGTGGTGCTCGTCGGCACCGTCTTCGTCCAGGTGTTGATGATGTGGACGCTGATCAGCGGGAACGACCCGGAGGACGGGTCACTGCCCCTGACCGCGCTGCGGGTGGTCACCCTCGTGGGCATGGTGTCGGTCCAGATCGCCGTGGTCTGCGTGGGGAGGCTGGTGACGATGGTGCGACGGGGAACCGTCTTCTCGAACGCCGCCTTCCGCTACGTGGACGGCGTGATCGGCGCGATCGTGGCGGCCGCCCTCGTGTGGTTCACGGTCACCGCCCTCAACGCGCCGGGCCAGCGGGACGACCCGGGCGTGACCCTCATCATGGGCGGAATCGGCGTGGCCGTCCTGGGGGTCGCCCTCATCGTGCTCGTCCTGCGGATGCTGCTCGCCCAGGCCGTCGCACGCGACGTCGAAGCGTCGCGGATGCAGGCCGAGTTGGACGAGGTGATCTGATGCCGATCGTCGTCGACATCGACGTGATGCTGGCCAAGCGGAAGATGCAGGTGGGCGAACTGGCGGACCGCGTCGGCATCACACCCGCCAACCTCGCGGTGCTCAAGAACGGCCGTGCCAAGGCGGTGCGCTTCACGACCCTCGCCGCGCTCTGCGAGGTGCTCGAGTGCCAACCGGGCGACCTGCTGCGCTGGGAAGCCGAGGACGCGGCGGGACACTGACGGGCTCCGGCCCGGCCGACCTTCACCGCACCCTCACACCACCGGTGGGCCTGTCTTCGGGAAACGGGCACCCGATGTCCACGAACGTCGATGAGGGAGTGCTTCGTTGTGATCGTCGTAGCGGGCTTGGTCGTGCCTGTCCTGGGTGCGCTGTTGCTGCTGATGGACCGGGTCGAGGACTGGCTGACGGCGGAGCCCGGCGCGCCACGGCACGCGCGCACGCGACGACATCTGAAGCTGATCCACGGCGGCGGACGCGCCGAGCCGCAGGCGTCCTCCCCCCACGGGCACCGGGACGCGGCCTGACCCCTAGGCGGTCATCCACCCGGCCTTCTCCCAGAACGCGCGCAGCGCGGTGACGAGTTCCTCGGGCGCCTCCTCGGCGATGTGGTGCCCGGAGTCGATCGGGCCGCCTTCCAGCCGGTCGCCCGCCCAGTCGCGCCAGACGCCCAGGACGTCGCCGTAGAGGTCGACCATGTCGTCACGGGTGGCCCACAGCACCTGCAACGGGCAGCCGACACGCCGGCCGGCCCGCCGGTCGGCGTCGTCGTGCTCCCGGTCGACGCCGAGGCCGGCCCGGTAGTCCTCGCACATGGCGTGCACGGTCGCCGGATCGTGTATCGCCCGCCGGTAGTCCTCGTACGCTTCGGCGCCCATCTGCTCGGCGGTGGCCCTGTACCAGGCGTCGGGGTCGGCGTTGATGAGGCGTTCGGCGGGCTTGTCCGTCTGGCCGAGGAAGAACCAGTGCCACCAGCTCGCGGCGAAGCCGGCGTCACAGCGTCGCAGCGCCTCCCCGATGGGGACGGCGTCCAGCACGCTGACGGCCGAGACCGCCTCGGGGTGGTCCAGGGCGAGGCGTGTGGCGACGTAGGCGCCCCGGTCGTGCCCGACGACCGCGAACCGCTCGTGCCCGAGCCGGCGCATGACCGCGAGGCAGTCGCCGGCCATGGCCCGTTTGGAGTACGGACGGTGTTCTGCGTCGGTCGCGGGCTTGTCGGACCGGCCGTACCCGCGCAGGTCGGGGCAGACGACGGTGTGGCCCGCCGCGGCGAGCAGCGGGGCGACGCGGTGCCAGGTGGCGTGCGTGCGCGGGTGGCCGTGCAGGAGCAGCACGGCAGGGCCGCTGCCGCCGTGGCGGACCCGCAGTCCGGCCCCGTCGCCCTGGCAGCGCGTCAGCTCGAAGCCGTCGAACACGTACCCTCCCAGGCTCGTCGTCGACGCTCGTGTGCCCCGCAGGAGATCATCCACACGGACGGGGCCCCGGCCGGGCCGCTTCCGCTGATCGCCTTTCGCGGGCGGCGGGCGGGAGTTAGGGTCTGGGCAGCGAGTGGCTTACGAGGGCAGCGAGTGGCTTACGAGGAGTGAAGACATGGTCGGTCGTCCGCGCACGCGTTGACGTCCCAGGCCCTTCGGCGGCCCGTCATCGCGTGCCGCCCTCGACGCGCGGCACAGCGAGCCTTTCCTTCCCGCTGCCCTTCTTCACGAGGGATTCCTGTGCCGTCCTCGTCTTCATCCTCTTCCTCCGCCGCGTCCGATCACGCCCGCCCTGTTCCGTCGGGCCTGTGGCGCGACGCCGACTTCCGCCGGCTCTGGGTGGGCCAGACCGTCTCCCAGCTGGGCGAGCACACCAGCCTGGTGGTGCTGCCGCTCTTCGCCGTGCTGACGCTCGGCGCCGACGCGGGTCGGCTGGGCGCCCTGCGTGCCGTGGGGCAGGCGCCGATCGTGCTGCTGTCGCTGTTCGCCGGCGCGTGGGTGGACAGGTGGCGGACCCGCACGCTGATGGTGGTGACGGACGCCGGCCGGGCCCTGGTCCTGGGCGCCGCCGCCGTGGCCGGCGTCCTCGGCGGGCTGGGCCTGCCGGGGCTGCTCGTGGTCGCGTTCGGCGTCGGGGCGCTGTCCGTGATCTTCGACGTGGCGTACCAGTCGTCCCTGGTACGGCTGGTGGAGCGCGAGCAGTTGGTGCGCGGCAACAGCGCGCTGGAGGGCAGCCGGTCCGCCGCGCAGATCGGCGGTCCCGCGCTCGGCGGTGCGCTGGTGTCCGCGCTGTCGGCGCCGATCGCCCTCGCCTGCGGTGCGGTGTTCTTCACGCTGTCGTTCCTGTCGATACGACGCATCGGTGGCCGTGAGTCCGTCCCGGACCGCTCGGTGCGTCCACCGCGCCTGTGGCGGCGCATCCACGAGGGCCTGCGTTTCGTCGCCGGGGACACCGCGCTGCGGACCGTGTGCCTCGCGTCCGCCGCGTTCCAGTTCTTCCTCGCGGCGGCGATGACCGTCTGTCTGCTGTTCCTGCCACGGGACCTGCACCTGTCGGGCACCGCCGTCGGGCTGGCGCTCGCGGCCTCGGGACCGGGCGCACTGGTGGGTTCGCTGCTGGCCGCCCGCCTGCCGCGCCGCCTCGGGCACGGGACCGTCCTCGTGGGCGCGGCGGCGCTCGGCGACGGCGTGTTCCTCGTCGTGCCCGCGCTGCGCGGCGCCGGCGCGCTGACGGTCGTCGTGCTCGTCGCGGTCAACTTCGTCTTCGGTGCCTTCGGTCAGCTGGTGAACGTCACGGTCATGGCCGTCCGGCAGTCCCTCACCCCGGCCGCGATGCAAGGCCGGGCGACCGCGACGATCACCTTCGTCGGCATGGGACTGACGCCGCTCGGCTCCCTGCTCGGCGGCCTCCTCGCGGACGTGTGG
The DNA here is from genome assembly GCF_054850255.1 of Streptomyces sp. 7R007. NCBI lineage: Bacteria > Bacillati > Actinomycetota > Actinomycetes > Kitasatosporales > Streptomycetaceae > Streptomyces > Streptomyces sp. 7R007. The sequence continues at coordinate 44,946 of NZ_JBTWMV010000031.1, forward strand.
GGCACGCGCGCGAGCCTGACGGCAACGGCCGCCGGCATGCTGCTGTCCCCGGCCCTGATGGCCCTCTCCCCCCTGGCCCGCCTGGGCCGGACGCTTCCGGGCAGCCCGTGAACCGCAACCGACCCCGCTACCCGATGTGGCGCAGCAGTTCGGTCACCGCCGGGGCGAGGTCTCCGCGCGGGTGGACGACCCGCATCCGCCAGGTCGGCGCGTGGGAGGTGAAGGGGCGGACGGACAGGTCGGGGAAACGGGCGGCCAGGGACGGGGGCAGGATGCAGACGCCGAGGCCGTGGCGTACGAGGTCGGTGGCGCCGAGGACGTCGTTCACCTCGAAGGCGGTGGTCCGTTCGACGGCCGCCGACCGCAGGGCCCGGTCGACCGAGGTGCGGATCGCCCAGCCGAGGGGGAAGTCGACCAACGGCAGACCGACCGCCTCGGCCAGGGTCACCGGGCGTTCCGGCACACGTGTGTCCCCCGGCGCGGCGACCAGCACCATGTCCTCCCGCGCCAGTGACCGGCCGGCGAGCCCCCGCAGCCGCGACGCCTCCAGGGCCACGACCGCCAGGTCGACGACCCCCTCGCGCAGGGCCCGCGGGATGTCGTCGGCGGGGGCCTGGCGCAGCCGCACCGCGACCGCGGGGTGTTCCCGGTGGAAGGCGGCCAGGCCGGGGGCGAGACCGGCGTAGAGCCCCTGCATCACGCCGACCGTGATCTGCCCGCGCAGTTCCGCCTGGGCCAGGGCGACGGCCGTCCGGGCCTCCTCGGCGGCCCGGAGCGCGGTGCGCGCGGACGACAGGAACGCCCGTCCCGCCGGGGTCAGCGACACGCGGTGCGTGGTGCGCTGGAAGAGCTGCGCGCCCAGTTCGCGCTCCAGCGCGCGCACCGTCCCGGAGACCGCGGACTGCACCACGTGCAGCCGTCGCGCCGCCGCGGTGAATCCGCCCTCCTCGGCGACCGCGACGACGACCTCCATCTGCCGGAGTTCCATGCCGCCGCCCTCCGTCCGGTCATCTCTGAACGAGATTACCGTCATCGCCGATCATCGCAGCCGAGGGGGAAGCGGTCCGGGCCGGCGCCGGTTGGGACGGACAGGCGGTGCGGAAGCCGCCGCAGCCACCGTTCACGGATCGGAGTGCTCCCATGTCGATGTCCTCGGCCACCCGCCCCTCAGGCGGCGTCGACCGCCGCGCGCCGCACACCCGCCGCACCCCTCGCGCCTACGGCACGGGGTTCTGGACGATCGCCGCCGTGTTCGTCACGGCGATGGCGTTCTCGACCGTTCCGACGCCGCTGTATCCGCTCTACCAGGCGCACGACGGCTTCTCGGCGTTCACCGTGACGGTCGTGTTCGCGGTCTACGCCGTCGGGGTCCTCGCCAGTCTGGTCCTGGCCGGGCACGTCTCGGACTGGCTGGGCCGCAAGAAGGTGCTGACCGCCGCGCTGGCCCTGGAACTCGTCGCCGCGGCCCTGTTCCTCGCCGGCACCTCCCTGCCCGTGCTCCTCGTCGCGCGGCTCGTCACCGGGCTCGGTGTCGGCATGCTCACCGCGACGGCCACCGCCCATCTGCACGACCTGCACCGGGCCCACCGGCCCGGTGGTTCCCCGCAGCGGTTCGAGATCGTCTCCACCGCGGCGAACATCGGCGGGCTCGGGCTCGGTCCGCTGGTGGCGGGCGCGCTGGCCCAGTACCTGGGAGCGCCGCTGCGTCTGTCGTACGCCGTCCTCGGGGTTCTGCTGCTGATCGGTGTCGCGGCGATCGCCCTGACGCCGGAGACGGTGCAGAGGCCGCAGGTCCGGCCGGCGTACCGGCCGCAGCGGGTGAGCGCCGACCACGGGGACCGGGCCGGCTACCTGGCCGCGGCCGCCGCCGGGTTCGCCTCACTGGCGGTCTTCGGACTGTTCACCTCCCTGGTCCCGGGCTTCGTCGGCGGCACCCTGCACCATCCCTCGCGGGCGCTCGCCGGGCTGATCGTGTTCGTGGTGTTCGGTGCGGCCGCGGCGGCGCAGGTGCTGACCGGGCGGCTCGGCCCGCGGGCGCGGCGCACCGCGGGACTGCTCGCCCAGGCCGTCGGGGTGGCCGTACTGGCGGTGGGTGTGCGCAGCGCGAGCCTGAGCGTGTTCGTCCTCGCCGGTGTCGTGGCCGGCGCGGGCGCCGGGATGCTGTTCAAGTCGGCCGTGGGTTCCGTCGCGGCGATGGCGGCCCCGGCCCGACGCGGTGAGGCCCTGGCCGGACTGTTCCTGATCTCCTACCTCGGCCTGGCCCTGCTGCCCGTCGGCCTCGGCGTCGCCACCCGGTACACCTCCGTGGCCGGGGCGATGACGTGGTTCAGCGCGGTGGTCCTGGTCCTGCTCGCCGGGGTGGCTCTGCTCGGCCGGCGCGCCCGGATGTGACGCTTGCGGGTGACATCCGGTCGTTTTGTTGACCCATCTGGCCCGGCCGCCGCTGCCTGAAGAGGTGACCGGGGTTCCAGTTGTTGCTGGGCCCCTGGACGTTCTGCGTGAAATCACTACGCTCAGGGCCAAATTGCCCAACCACGCGGTGGAAGGCGGTGCCCCATGGCGGAGTGGACGGCCCGGAGAGGGCTGATCGGTGAACTCCTGGCGGAGTTCCTCGGCACGATGGTCCTCATCCTCTTCGGCTGCGGTGTGGTCGCCCAGGTGGTGGCCGCGGGGATCGGGGACCACGACAGCATCGCCTGGGCCTGGGGCTTCGGCGTCACGCTCGGCGTGTACGTCGCCGCCCGGGTCAGCGGAGCCCATCTCAATCCCGCGGTGACCGTGGCGCTGGCGGCGTTCAAGGGCTTCTCGTGGAGCAAGGTCCTGCCCTACTCGGTGGCGCAGACCGCGGGCGCGTTCGTGGCGGCGCTGCTGGTGCGCTGGAACTACACCGAGGTCCTGGCCAAGGCCGACCCCGGGCACACCATCAAGACCCAGGGCGTCTTCTCGACCCTGCCCGGCAACGGCGCCCTGCCCGTGAGCGAACTCGGGGCGCTGCGCGACCAGGTGATCGGCACGGCCATCCTGGTCCTGCTCATCTTCGCCATCACCGACCTCCTCAACACCCCGCCCGGCGCCAACCTGGCCCCGCTGATCATCGGTTTCCTGGTGGTGGCGATCGGCATGGCGTGGGGCACCGACGCCGGTTACGCCATCAACCCGGCCCGTGACTTCGGCCCCCGCCTGGCCAGCTATCTCACCGGCTACGGCACCGCCTGGCGCGATCAGTACGGCAACCTCTACTTCTGGGTGCCGATCGTCGGCCCCCTTATCGGCGGGGTGGTCGGCGCGGCCGTGTACCGGCTGCTGATCACGCCGTACCTGCCGCCTCCGGAGGCGGAGCAGGAGCCCGGCCGGGTGCCGACGCCCGATGGTGCGTAGCGGCACCGCGCGGTGACGCGCCCGTTCCAGCGCCGTGCGGCCACGGGCCGCGTGCACCGGTTCCGGTCGTGATCCACGGGTACTCCCCGCCGCATGGGATCGATGAGTTCGCCGGTGTTGTTGCTGCTGTTCGTGGCCAGTGCGGTCGTGATCTGGTTCGCGGGCGTCAAACTGTCCGACACCACCGACGTGCTGGCGCAGCGGCTGCGTCTGGGCAGCGCGCTGGGCGGGCTGGTCCTGCTGGCGATCGCCACCAACCTCCCCGAGATCGCGATCACCGCGAGCGCGGCCGTGGCGGACCAGCTCGATGTCGCCGTGGGCAACATCCTCGGCGGCATCGCCGTGCAGACCGTCGTGCTGGCCGTCCTGGACGCCGGCGGAGTGCGTCCCCGCGCGCCGCTCACCCGGATGGCGGCCAGCCTGCAACTCGTCCTCGAAGGCGGCCTGGTGGTCGTCGTCCTGGCCGTCGTCGTGATGGGCGCACAGCTCTCCCCTGCGCTGCACGCCGGCGGTCTGGCCCCGGCGTCGGTGGCCATCGCCGCGCTGTGGGTCGTCGGACTGGTCCTGCTCGACCGCGCCGGGCGCGGCCTGCCGTGGCGGGAGGGCGGCGACGCGCCCGACAGCCAGCCCGAGCCCCGCGGGCACTCCAAGGACAAGAAGGAGAAGGCGGCCAGCGCACGGGGCGTGAGCACGGCCCGCGCGGCGCTGGTCTTCTCCCTCTCCGCCCTGGCCACCCTCGTCGCCGGCGTCGTGATCGAGCGCAGCGGCGAGGAGTTCTTCGCCCGGCAGGGGCTCAGCGGTGTCCTGTTCGGCGCCACCGTGCTGGCGGCGGCCACCTCGCTGCCCGAGGTCAGCACCGGTCTGACCTCGACCGGGCTGGGCGACTACCAGCTCGCCGTCAGCGACATCTTCGGCGGCAACGCCTTCCTTCCCGTCCTGTTCCTCCTCGCCGACCTCCTCTCCGGCCATCCGGTCCTGCCGGCCGCCCACGACACCGACATCTACCTCACCGCGCTCGGCATCATCCTGACCGTGGTGTACATGGCCGGCCTGATCTTCCGCCCGCGACGTCAGTACGCCCGCATGGGCGTCGACAGCGTCGCGGCGGTGGTCGTCTACCTCGCCGGAATCGCCGGCCTGGCCACGATCGCCACCTGACCCACGCCCGAGCGGGAAGACAACTCCCTTGCCGCGCCGTTGAGTCCGACGGCGCGGCCGAAGTGCGGCCGTCCACGAGGTGACCGTCCAGGGCTTGTCCGAGCGAGGAAGTGCGGTGATCGCGCATGAAGGCGGTGCGGTTCCATGAGTACGGCGGGATCGATGTGCTGCGGGTGGAGGAGGTGGAGCGGCCCGTGCCCGGGCCCGGGCAGCTGCTGGTCGAGGTTCGGGCGGCCGGGATCCAGCCCGGTGAGGTGATGATCCGCGAGGGCGCACGGCACAAACGCTGGCCGGCCGCCTTCCCCTCCGGACAGGGCAGCGATCTCGCCGGCGTCGTGGTGGAGCTCGGCCCGGAGGTGCGCGGCTTCGCGCCGGGCGACGAGGTCCTGGGCTTCACCCACAACCGGGCCAGTCACGCGGAGTTCGTCGTGGTGGACGACGTGAACGTCGTCGCCCGTCCCCAGGGGCTGCCCTGGGAGATCGCCGGGTCGTTGTACGTGGCCGGCACGACCGCGTACGCCTCCGTCTTCGCGGTCGACCCGGGGCCGGCCGACACCGTCGTGGTGTCCGGCGCCGCGGGGGGCGTCGGCTCGCTGGCGGTGCAGCTCGCGCGGCGGCGCGGCGCCACGGTGATCGGGCTGGCCGGCGAGCGCAACCACGCCTGGCTCAAGGAGCACGGGGTGGTGCCGGTCCGGTACGGGGAGGGCGTGGCCGAGCGGATCCGGAAGGCCGCCGGCGGGAGCGTCGACGCGTTCATCGACACCTTCGGCGACGGTTACGTGGAGCTGGCGGTGGAACTGGGCGTCCGGCCCGAGCGCATCAACACCATCCGCGACTGGCAGGCCGCGGCCAGGGTCGGCGCGCGGACCTACGGGGAGGGTTCGGCGGCGTGCGCGGTCGTCGTCGGCGAACTCGCCCGCCTCGCCGCGCGCGGGGAACTTCAGGTGCCGATCGCGCGGACCTACCCGCTGGAGCAGGTGCGGGACGCCTTCCGCGAACTGGAACGCGGCCACACCCACGGCAAGATCGTGCTCCGCCCGTAGCACCGCCCAGCGCCCCTGACATCGGCCTCGTCCAGACCTGGTACGGCTGCCATCGGGCAGCGCACGAGCGGCGCCCACCGCGCCGGCGACGGTACGGCGTCGCGGTGGGCGCTCCGGGACAGGCGCGCCTACGATGCCCCGATGCAGCCACACCGCACCGGCACCCGCCTGCTCACCGACGTGGACCAGCGCCACGGACGCCTCGGGTGTGAGGCATGACCGCCACGTACGACGTCAAGCGTGAGCTCAAGGCGTGCTACGCGCCCAAGAACACCGACTGGGAACTCGTCGACATCCCCGAGCTCCGGTTCCTCGCCGTCGACGGGCATGGTGACCCGAACACCAGTGCCGCCTACCGTCACGCGGTCGAGGCGCTCTACGCGGTCGCCTACACGGTCAAGTTCGCGAGCAAGGGCCGGCTCGGCAGGGACTTCATGGTGGGCCCGCTGGAGGGTCTGTGGTGGGCCGACGACATGGCCGACTTCCTGGCCCGGCGCAAGGACAACTGGCGCTGGAGACTGCTCATCCACGTCCCCGACTGGATCACCGCCGACATGATCGACGACGCCAGGGACACCGCCGCGGCCAAGAAGAAGAACCTGCCGGCCGTTCCCGACGTCCGGTCACAGACGCTGCACGAGGGCACCTGCGCCCAGGTTCTCCACATCGGCTCGTACGACGACGAGACGCCGATCCTGACCAGGCTGCACCGCGACTACCTCCCCGCCCACCACCTGCGGGAGGCGGGCCTGCACCACGAGATCTACCTCAGCGACCCCCGCCGCACCGACCCCGCCAGGCTCAGGACGATCCTGCGGCAGCCCGTCACAGCGCACCCCGGATGAACCGGGCACCCTCAGGAACGCGCGGCGTCCGGCTCCCGGGTCTCGTCGGGGCCCTGGCCCGCGGACCGTCCGCCGACCGGTGGGCGCGGCGGCCGGCTGACCGGCACCTGGGTGAGCCGTCGGCGCTGGGGATCGACGTACAGGCGCGCGGTGTTGATGAAGTGCAGCCGGGCCGCCTCCATGCGGTCCCTCGCCAGGCGCCATGCCTCGTTGGAGGCGGTCTGCCGGATGAACTGGTCCCGGCATTCCCAGAACACCTCGTCGACCTGGCCCGCCGCCTGCACGACCGCCGGGCTCCCGACGAGCCAGATGGTGCCCAGGGCCACGTTCCAGGGCACCCAGTCCACCGGCTCGCCGTGCTTCCAGGCCCGCAAGAGGGCGAGCTGAATGCGCGTGGACTCGGCGACGACCGCCGAGCAGGCGGCGATCTGCTGGTCGCGGACCCAGTGCAGGCGATCACTGCGGCTGGTGAGCAGAGACCCCGCCACCACGCCGACCAGCGTGGTGGCCACTCCGCCGACGATCGTCACGGTGGTCGCCCAGTCCAGTGACATCCGACTCCCCCCTGCGGCTGCCGTATTGAACGACTCTGCCCGCCACGCTTGTGGGGATATGCGCAGGAGTTCGCGCTACGGACGCTTTTCGGCCAAGACCGCCGGGGAGGGGTGGGGCACGTGAAAGCGGCGGGACGGCGGGAGGGGCGCGTCAGGCCGCGAAGCCGACTGCCGTGACGTACTCGTACTGGCCCCACTGGGAGCCGAGGTCGACGACCACGTCGTTCACCCAGGCCTCGTCCATGCCCTGGTCGTCGCCCGCGGCCCAGGCCGCGACGACACGGTCCCAGTGGCGGACGTTGAGGGTGCGGAAGCCGACCTCGCGCTGGCGGGGCCGGGAGACGTGGGACTGGTTGAGGGGGTGGAACTCCACCCGCGTGCCGCGGCCCGCACGGTTCAGGCGGGCCAGCAGGTAGCGCGCCACGTTCCGGCGGCGCACCGCGCGATAGGCGTTCTCGATCCGCTCCAGGTTCTTCTTCGACGGCGCCCGCCTGCCCTCCAGCCAGGCCGCGAGCGTCCGCCCGGTGACCGTCAGACCGGCCTCCCGCGCCGCCTGGCGGGCGTGGTCGGTGCGGGTGAGGTAGTGCAGCCGGGCCAGCAGGCCGCGCCGGGTGGTGATCGGGGTGGCGACGAAACCGGCGAGGGCGTCGAGCCGACGGGCGACCGCCTCGTGCCCCTTGACGCCCCGGGCCCCGTACATCCCGAATTCCATGGTGCGTTCCGGCATTTCCTGCCCTCGTCCCCCTCTTTCCCTTTCCCCGGCGGGTCGTCGCCCCGAGGATAGCGGGTTCGTGGACGGGCGCGCGTTTATGCGTACCGGCTATTCACGTATTCCGGTGCTCCGCCGGATTTCGGCCCCAGGTCCGCCTCCGGCCCGCGGACGTCCGGGCGGGGCGTCAACTTCGGCCTTACGTCGGGCAGTTCTCGCCGGACGGGCGGTCCGGTCCCGGTGCCGTTCAGTCATCATGCGTCAGCACCAGAGACCTTCCCCGGGCGGCCGCGCGGAGTGCATAGCGTCCGGCCATCGGGTGGGACGGTATGCGTGCCGGCCCGCCACGGCGAGAGAAAGACACATGAAGGGGAGGCGCTGTGGCAAGTGTGGAAGTGTCATTGAAGGAGATGATGGCCGGTGTCGAGGGGGCGTTGGGAGCCGCGGTCGTCGACTACACCAGCGGCATGGCCCTGGGCACCCTCGGCGGCGGCAAGGACCTGGACCTGACGATCGCCGCCGCCGGCAACACCGACGTCATCCGGGCCAAGGTGCGCACCATGGAGCAACTCGGCCTGAGCAGCCGCATCGAGGACATCCTCATCACGCTGGAGAGCCAGTACCACCTCATCCGGCTGGTGACCGGCCGCAAGGGCAACGGGCTGTTCCTCTACCTCGTCCTCGACAAGGCCCGCTCGAACCTGGCCATGGCCCGCCACCAGCTCAAGCGGGTGGAGGAAGTGATCGAGATCTAGCTCCGGCCGTCGTCCTGCGCGGGGCAGTGCGCCCGTGATGTGAAAACTTCTTCAAGTGACCACATCAGCATGATCCCAATGTGTGGTCGTGCACCGCCCCCGAGGAGAAGGATCGGCTGGACAGCCGATGTGCACCCCGTGTGCGGCGGCATCCCGCCGGATGCCGCCGCGCCAGTCACCCCACCCCTCCGGCAGGGAGCGAGCGCGACATGCCAGTCCCCCTCTACCAGGCCAAGGCGGACTTCTTCCGCATGCTCGGGCACCCCGTGCGCATCCGGGTGCTGGAACTGCTGCAGCACGGGCCGGTCGCGGTGCGGGATCTGCTCGCCGACATCGACATCGAACCCTCCAGCCTCTCCCAGCAGCTGGCCGTGCTGCGCCGCTCCGGCATCGTCGTCTCGGTCCGGGAGGGGTCCACCGTCCGCTACGCCCTGGCCGGCGGTGACGTCGCCGACCTGTTGCGGGCCGCCCGGCGCATCCTCACCGAGCTGCTCGCCGGGCAGAACCAGCTCCTCGCCGAGCTGCGTCAGGCCGACGCCGTCGCCTCACCGCCGCCGCTGCCCAGCAACGGCCGCCGCTGAGCACCGGCCGGAAGCCCCCTCCACGCGCTCCGCTCCTGCTCCATCCGCCAGACCGGAGACAGGTGGATTTCCGCTGGTGGGATCGGGGAACCCGGTGGCCTGGCCGCACGCCCGACCAGACGGGAGACCGACGTGAGCGACGAGCAGAGGACCCAGCAGGATCCGACCACACAGCACCCCCGGCCCGGCTTTCCCTCGCAGGACCAGCCGCATCCGGGCTGGACGGGGCCGATGGATCCGCCGCCCGACCACGGCGAGGACTCCTACCGCGGTTCCGGCCGGCTGGAGGGCCGCAGGACGGTGATCACCGGCGGGGACTCCGGCATCGGCCGGGCGGTGGCCCTGGCCTTCGCCCGCGAGGGCGCCGACGTCCTGTTCTCCCACCTCCAGGAGGAGGCCGACGACGCGCGCGAGACGGCCCGGCTGGTCGAGGACGCCGGCCGCAAGGCGGTCGCCGTCTCCTGCGACATCCGCGAGGAGGACAACTGCCGGGCGCTGATCGACCGCGCGGTCGCGGAGTTCGGGGGCATCGACGTCCTGGTGAACAACGCGGCGTACCAGATGTCGCAGCCGGACGGCATCGAGGCCATCACCACCGAGCAGTTCGACCGGGTGATGCGCACCAACCTCTACGGCATGTTCTGGCTGACCAAGTACGCCCTGCCGCACATCCCGGAAGGCGGCAGCGTCATCAACTCCACGTCCGTGCAGGCCTACAAGCCCAGCCCGCATCTGCTGGACTACGCGATGACCAAGGGCGCGATCGTCACCTTCACCCAGGGACTGGCGCAGATGGTCGCCGAGCGCGGTGTCCGCGTCAACGCCGTCGCGCCCGGCCCCGTGTGGACGCCGCTGATCCCGGCGACGATGCCCGACACGGCGGAGTTCGGCAAGCAGAGCCCGCTGGGCCGGCCGGCGCAGCCGGCCGAACTGGCACCGGCGTACGTCTATCTCGCCTCCCAGGAGGCGAGCTTCATCACCGCGGAGATCCTCAACGCCACCGGCGGCACGCCCCTGCCGTGACGCCCGTAGGGTGGAGGCGTGATCCAGGTGGAGGTGCTGCAGCTGCTCGTCTCTCCGGCGCACCGGCTGGCGGGTCGGCCCGCGGACGGACCAGCGGACGGCCCGGCGGACGAGCGCGTGCGCCAGGTGGAGGTACGCCGCCACCTGGGGCTGGTCGGCGACCGCTACTTCGCCCGGCAGGCACACCGGGACGCGGCGGTGACGCTGATGTCCGCGGAGAACCTGCCCCGGGACATCAACCCCGAGGCCGACCTCCGGCACACCCGCCGCAACATCCTCCTGCGCGGCGTCGACGTCGACGCTCTCGTCGGCAGCACCATCACCCTCGACTCCGGTGACGGCCCCGTGACCTTCCGGGTGAACCGTCCGGCCAGACCCTGCGCGTGGATGAACGTCACGATCGGCCCCGGCGCCCAGAAGGCGCTGCGCGACAAGGGAGGCGTGCGCTGCACTCCCCTGTCCGACGGCGTGCTCGGCCTGGGGCCGGCCGTCCTGCGCGTGCTCGGCGCGGACGACCGGTAGCGGACGCGGGAGGAGGTGGCGGCCGGTGGAGCCGACCACGCGCGAGCGTCCTCGCGGTCTGTTCGTCGGCCTGTGCACCCTGGACGTCATCCAGCTCGTGGACCACGCGCCGGCCCCGAACGAGAAGCTGACCGCCGCCGAGCAGACCGTCGCCGCGGGCGGCCCGGCGGCGAACGCGGCGGCCGCCTTCAGCCGGCTGGGCGGCGCGGCCCGGCTGCTCACCGCCGTCGGCCGCCATCCGCTGGGCGTCGCCGCGACGGCGGACCTGACCGGGCTGGGTGTGTCCGTGTCGGACCTGGCCGCCGACGCGGCCGACCCGCCCGCCGTGTCGTCCATCCTGGTGACCGCCGCCACCGGGGACCGCGCCGTCGCCTCCAGCAACGCGACGAAGTACCGTCTGGGCCCGCCCGACGACCTCGACGCGCTGGTGGCGGCCTGTGACGTCGTCGAGTTCGACGGCCACCACATGCGACTGGCGCAGGCCGCCGCCCGGGCCGCGCGCGCCGCCGGACGGCTGACGCTGCTCGACGGAGGCAGCTGGAAGGACGGCACCACGGAGCTGCTGGCCTCCACCGACGTGGCGGTCTGCTCCGCCGACTTCCACCCGCCCGGCACCGGCACGCCCGCGGAGACCCTGCGGTTCCTGCGCGAGCACGGGGTCGCCTGGTGCGCGGTCAGCCGCGGCGGGCAGCCCCTCGTGTGGTGCGGTCCCGACGGCGGCGGCACGGTGGACGTGCCCGTCGTCCGTGTCGCCGACACGCTGGGCGCGGGAGACGTCCTGCACGGCGCCCTGGCCTACCACCTGCCCCCGCGCGAGCGCCTGACTCCGGAGCGCTTCGCCGCCGCCCTGCGCGAGGCCACCGCACTGGCCTCGCGCGCCTGCGCCTCCTTCGGCACACGGGCCTGGATGCGGGAGGCGTGAGGCGGGCAGGGGTGCCCCACGCGGCGGTCGCAGCCGACGCGGGACACCCTCCCGGAACGGGCCGTGTCAGGAGGAGCAGGGAACCCAGAGCGTTGCGTGGTACGGGCCGTCGGAGGCGCCGGGATCGGACGGCGTGGTGGCGCTGGTGCCGACGACGGAGCCCTGCCGGTCGGCGCCGGAGGCCGTGGAGTGGACGCCGCCGAGGGCGGGCAGCTCGGTGAGCGCGCCGGTGTCCAGGCGGTAGACGTAGGCGAAGGGGCCGGGGTAGGCGTCGCCGGCGACGTACTTCCCGCTCACGCCGTTGATGCCGGTACGAGTCGTCCCCGTGCCGAAGGGCGTCAGGGTCCCGGTGACGAGGTCGAGGGCGTAGGCGGCGGGGCGGTTGCCGGCGACGACGGTGTGCCCGGTGACCCGCGGCTGGTACGCCGTCTCGGGGCCGAGGTCGGTCCAGGTGCGGGTGGCGATGTCGTAGGCGAACCCGTGGGCGGGCGCACCGCTGTCCTGGGTGAAACCGACGACGGTGTGACCGCTGATCGAGGTCGCCTTGCTGACCGTGCCGCCGTACGCGCTCAGGTCCGTCATCGTGTGGGTGCGCAGGTCGTAGACGAAGGCGTGGCCTCCGTCGTACGGCGCCGCGGGAACGGTCCAGGTCCCGGCGATGAAGCGTCCCTGCGAGATCCCGACCGCCGAACTGCTGCCCGCCGGGCCGGCCGGGGTGCCCAGGTCGGTCATGACGTGGGTGCGCACGTCGTAGACGAAGGCGTGGGTGGTCTGGTCGGCGGTCCTGGCGCTGCCCACGACGGTGTGGCCGCTGATGGCGTTGACCTGACTGTAGAAGCCGCCCAGGGTGCCCAGGTCCCGCAGGTAGTGGGTGCGCAGGTCGTAGACGAACCCGCGTTCGTAGCCGTCGGCCGTCGTGGAGTCGCCGATGACGTAGCGGCCCTGGACGGCGACGGTGCTGCTGGTGGTTCCCCCCAGCGTGCCCAGGTCGGTCATGACGTGGGTGTGCCGGTCGTAGGCGAAGGCGTGCGACTCGGTGTCGCCGGGGAGCGAGGAGCTGCCGACCACCGTGTCGGGGTCCAGCGCGATCCCCGAGCTCATGGTGCCGCCGAGGGTGCCCAGGTCGACGGCGGTGTACTGCGCGGGCGGGGCCGGCCGCGAGGTGCCGGCGAGTGCGGGGCCGGCGCCGAGGGCGAGCAGGGCGAGCGCGGCCGTCGCGGCCGCGGCGCGGGCGGCTAAGCGTCTGTGTCTCATGGAATCCCCCCAGGAGAGCGGAAGTGGCGCGGACATCGGGAGACGCGCGGCGGCCGAGCCGTGCGGTGTGCCGTCCGGCGGCGTTCACCCGCGATCTTGACGTTGCTACCGTCCGGCCCGCGCGGCCAACCGCCGGGTCGCCGAAGGTACGGAAAAACTCATCCGCACGACGCACACCTGTGACTGCCGCAGACGCATGTGCGTCACGAGCCGGGCCGACACCACGTGGACACGCGTTCGGGCCGTGCGTCGGGCGGCTGCCTGGGTACCGGAAACGGCAGCGGCACACACCCGTGCCGCCGTGGAGCACCGAAGCGGAGGTGACGATGAGGTACGACGAGTTCCTCGCCCGCGTACGCGAACTGGGCGAGTACGCCGACCAGGACGAGGCCGCGCAGGTCACCGAAGCCGTCCTGCGGGTGCTCGCCCGGCGGATCAGCCCGCAGGAGGCCGACGACCTCGCCGCCCAGCTGCCCGGACCGCTCGGGCAGACGCTGAGCGAGGCCAAGGCGGAGCAGGCGGAGAGCTTCGGCACCGAGGAGTTCTGCCGCCGGGTCGCCGAACGCACCGGCGCACGCCCGCGCACCGCCGAGTGGGACGCGAGTGCCGTGCTGACCACCGTGGCGCGGACCGTCAGCGGCGGCGAGCTGAACCAGATCCTCAGCCAACTGCCGTCCGGTTACGCCACCTTGTTCGGCAGGGCCGACCTCGCCGGCTGACCGGCACACCACCGGCCGGCGCGGACCCGGCGTCCTCGCCGGCCGGCCGCCCAAGACGCCCCCGCGTCCTGACACCCGAACACCCGCCCTGTCACACCCGTCCCACCCACAACAGGCGAGGTCAGCGCACCGGACGCCCCTCACCAGGGAGTTCGGCCGAACCCCCTGCGCGCCGCCGGACACCCGCATAGCGTGCGGAGACCCGAACCGCTCCCCCACGTTCTCGCGGTCCGTTTCCCTCGGGCCCCGCTCGCAAGGAGATGCGCGGATGTCCTTCGACAGCTCCGAGTTACGCCCCGCCCGGCAGCACCACGGACGGTCACCCTCCTCCGCTCCGGCCCTGCGGACCCCCCGCTGGGCGACCGACGCACCGTTGCCGGGCCTGCCGACCGGTCGCTCACACCCGTACACCGGACAGCACCGCACCCTGCGCCTGCTGCGCCGGGCCTGCCGCTGGCAGCGGCGGGTCGGCACCTTCGCCGCCCTCGGCTACTTCGCCCTCTTCCTCGGCCTGACCGTCGCGGTCCCCTCGCTGATGACGCGACCCGCACCCGGCGGCCTGCCCGTCGGCCTGGTCCTCGCCCTGCTCCAACTGCCCGTGACCTGGCTGGCCGTGCTCGTCTACGAGGCCACCGCCCGCCGCTACGTCGATCCCCTGGCCCGCCGGGTGCGGCGCCATGCCCGTCTGTCCGCCGCGAGTGAGGAGGCGCGGCCGTGACGTCGTTCGGCGGATCGGCCCAGTCCTGGTCCCTCGTGGCGTTCTGCAGCGTCGTCACCCTCACGCTCCTGTGCTGTGTGCTGACCGGCCCGGGCGGCGACGACCTCGCCGAGTACTACACCGGCTACAAGTACCTGTCGCCGCTGAGCAACGGCCTGGCCGTCGCCGGCGACTACATCTCCGCCGCCACCGTCCTGACCGTCGGCGGGGTCATCGCCCTGTGCGGTTACGACGGCGTGGTGCTGGCCACCAGCGCGCTGCTGTCGCTGGTGCTGCTGATGTTCCTGCTGGCCGAACCCCTGCACAACACGGGCCGGTTCACGATGGGCGACGTGCTCGGCCGGCGGCTGCCGGGGCGCGCGGTGCGCATCACCGCCTGTGCGGTGACGCTGGCCGCGCTGGTGCCGATGATGGTGGTCCAGCTCGCGGCCGTGGGCCAGTTGCTGGCCTTCGTCCTGGGGTTCACCGACGGCGCCATGAAGACCGGCTGCGTCGTCGGGGCCGGCGGCCTGATGATCAGTTACGCGGCGCTGGGCGGGATGCGGGGAACCGCGCTGATCCAGATCCTCAAGACGGTGATGCTGCTGGGCTCCGGGCTCGTCGTCACCGCGCTCGTGCTGTACACCTTCGGCTGGGATCCGCAGGCGCTGTTCGACACGGCGGCGCGGCGCAGCGGGGCGGGCGACGCCTACCTGCGCTGGGGCATGCAGTTCACCGGCGGGCCGCATCCGGCGCTGGACATGGTCAGCACGCAGTGCGCCATCGTGCTGGGCGGCGCGTGCCTGCCGCACGTCACCATGCGGATGTACACCGCCGGCAGCACCCGCCAGGTCCGCCGGGCCATGTCCTGGGCGGTCTCGTCCGTCGCCCTGTTCGTCCTGGTGATCACCGTCGTGGCCGTCGGCGCCACCGCCCTCATCGGCAGGGCGGGCCTCGCCGCTTCCGACCCGCGCGGCAACACCGCCTACCTCCTCGGCGCCCGGGCCGCCTTCGGCACGCACCTGTCCAGGACGGAGAGCCTGGTGTTCACCACCGTCACCACGGCGATCTTCCTCACCCTGCTGGCGTCCGTCTCCAGCATGACGCTGGCCTGCGCCAACTCGCTGGCCCACGACGTCGTCGCCGCCCGCGGGCCCGGCATGTCGCCGCAGCGCGAGATGGGTCTGGCCCGTGCCTGCGCGCTGGCCGTCGGCACGCCGGTGATCCTGCTCGCCGTCCTGGCCCAGCACCGCAGCCTGCAGCCGCTGGCCACGCTCTCCTTCTGCCTGGGCGCCTCGGCGATCGCGCCCGCGCTCGTCTACAGCCTCTTCTGGCGCCGCTTCACCCGGGCCGGCCTGCTGTGCACGCTGATCAGCGGTTCCGTCAGCGTCCTGGTCCTGATGACGGGCACCAATCTCGTCTCCGGCTCCCCGCTCTCCGCCTTCCCCGACGCCGACTTCAACTGGTTCCCCTTCACCACGACCGCGCTCGTGTCGGTACCGGTCGGCTTCGTCGCCGGCTGGCTCGGCACCGTCCTGTCCGGCCGGCAGGCGACGCGACGCGCACGCGGTCGCTACGAGAGCATCGAACACCTCGTGCTGGCCGGTCCACCCGCACGCAGGCCCTACTGACGCAGAACATAGGCCCCGTAAACGAGCACCTCATCGCAAGCCGTCCCGAGTATGGCCGAAACGGAAACCCTACATGCGCTTGCCGACGTCATGATGTCCGCCCTGCGCGTCGAGATCGTGGGGGGCCGATGGAAGCTGTCTGTGCGCTCAAGGAAGGGGACCCGGGCCAGGTCGGGCCAGGTCGGCCCTACCGGGTGGCCCGCTCCAGGGGCGGCCGGGCCGTCGCGGTGAAGGTGGTGCGGCCCGAGCCGGCCGAGGACCGGGAGTTCCGGCAGCGGTTCGCCCGCGAGGCGGCCGCCGCCCGCCGGGTCAACGGCGTGCCTGGTCCTGACCATCGAGCAGTACGACGACGGCACCGTCGGCAACGGCGTGCTGACCCCGTGGGCCGCGCACTGGATCGGACAACCGCCGGGCTTCCTCACCGCCGGCCTCCAGGCAGCCGTCGACACCACGACTCCGGACCACCTGGACGGCACGATCTACGGCTCTGGCTGCTCGGCGTTCTCGGTGGACCGCTCCTGGGCCCTGGCCGGGCGCCGCCCGTCAGCCCAGGGTGCGCTCCAGCCGCTCCGACACCAGCTTCACGAAGCGCGCCGGCTCCTTCGGCCGGCCGCCCTCCGCGAGGACCGCGAGACCGTGCAGCAGCTCGGCGGACTCCACCAGTCCGGCACGGTCCTCGCGCTCCTGGTACGCCTGGTTGAGGCTGCGCACCAGCGGGTGACCGGGGTTGAGTTCGAGGATGCGCTTGGTGGGCGGCACCTCCTGGCCCATCGCCCGGTACATGTTCTCCAGCGCCGGCGTCAGGTCGTGGGCGTCGGAGACCACGCAGGCCGGGGAGACGGTCAGCCGCGTCGACAGGCGGACGTCCTTCACGTCCTCCGCCAGCTGCTCCTTCATCCAGCCCAGCAGAGCGGCGTACTCCTCGGCCTGCTTCTCCCGCTCGCCCTCGGCCTGTTCGCCCCCCTCGACGTCCAGGTCGATCTCGCCCTTGGCGACCGACCGCAGCGGCTTGCCGTCGAACTCGCCCACCGCGTCGACCCACACCTCGTCGACCGCGTCGGTCAGCAGCAGCACCTCGACGCCCTTGGCGCGGAACGCCTCCAGGTGCGGGGAGTTCTCCAGGCTCTGCCGGGACTCGCCGGTCATGTAGTAGACGGCGTCCTGGCCGTCCCTCATCCGCTCCACGTACTGCTGGAGCGTGGTCGGCTCCTCGGCCGAGTTCGTGCTGGCGAACGAGGCGACGGCGAGGATGGCGTCGCGGTTGTCGGCGTCGCCGAGCAGCCCCTCCTTCAGCACGGCGCCGAACTCCCGCCAGAACGTGGCGTACTTCTCCGGCGCGTTCGCCTTCATCTCCTTGACCGACGACAGCACCTTCTTGGTCAGCCGGCGCTGGATCATCCGGATGTGCCGGTCCTGCTGGAGGATCTCCCGGGAGACGTTGAGCGAGAGGTCTTGCGCGTCGACGACGCCCTTGACGAAGCGCAGGTACGGCGGCAGCAGCGCCTCGCAGTCGTCCATGATCAGCACGCGCTTGACGTACAGCTGCAGACCGCGCCGGAAGTCGCGGGTGAACAGGTCGTGCGGGGCGTGCTCCGGCAGGAACAGCAGCGCCTGGTACTCGAAGGTGCCCTCGGCCTGGAGGCGGATGGTCTCCAGCGGGTCGCGCCAGTCGTGGCTGACGTGCTTGTACAGCTCGTGGTACTCGTCGTCGGAGACCTCCTCCCGCGAGCGCGCCCACAGGGCCTTCATCGAGTTGAGGGTCTCGGGCTCGGGCGTGTCGCCGTCCTGGCCCGGCCTGGGGACGAGCCGGATGGGCCAGGTGATGAAGTCCGAGTACCGCTTGACGATCTCCTTCACCTTCCAGGTGGAGGTGTAGTCGTGCAACTGGTTCTCGGGGTCGGCGGGCTTGAGGTGGAGGGTGACGGCGGTCCCCTGCGGCGCGTCCTCGACGGTCTCCAGCGTGTAGGTGCCCTCGCCGCGCGAGGACCAGCGGGTGCCGGAGCTCTCGCCGGCGCGCCGGGTCACCAGCGTCATCTCGTCGGCCACCATGAAGCCGGAGTAGAAGCCGACGCCGAACTGGCCGATGAGCCCCTCGGTGTCGGCCGCGTCCTGGGCCTCCTTCAGCTCCTGCAGGAAGGCGGCCGTACCGGAGTTGGCGATGGTGCCGATGAGCTTGCCGACCTCGTCGTACGACATCCCGATGCCGTTGTCGCGCACGGTGAGCGTACGGGCGTCCGGGTCGAGTTCGATCTCGATGTGCAGATCGGAGGTGTCGGCGTCGAGGCCGTCCTCGCGCAGCGCGGCCAGGCGCAGCTTGTCGAGCGCGTCGGAGGCGTTGGAGACGAGCTCCCGCAGGAAGACGTCCTTGTTCGAGTAGACCGAGTGGATCATCAGCTGGAGCAGCTGACGGGCCTCTACTTGGAACTCAAACGTTTCGGTCGGCATGGTTCGCGTGTCCCTCGCAGGTTCCTGGTCACCGAATCGGGTGGGACTCACTGTAAAACACCAAGTCAGGGCATTGTCGTCGTTGTTCGATGTCGGGCCGCGCGACCTGGAGGCCGATCGGTCGTTACCGGCCACGAGGGGGCGGCATCCCGCTCCGGAACGGCACCACGGCGGTCGTGTTCGGGCGTGGGGGGACGTCCTCGTCTGGACCGCCTGCGACCGTGCCCTGTACACCGTGCGCTGTCCCGCGCAGGGCGGTGAGCCGGAACGGCACCGCCTGGCCGGGGCCCCGGCGGGCCGTGTGGTGGCGGCACTACGGGACCTCGACGGCCATACGGCGGTGCTCGCCGAGGACGACGGTGGTCGGAGGCGTGCGCGGTGCGTGCGGAGCAGGACGCCGGAGTGTGGGAGTGCGAGCCGCTGGCGGACGCGGAGGCTCTGCAGGACGTGGCGGCCGTGGGGTACCGCGGCGGGCCTACCGTCGCACTGGCGGGTGCGGCCGGGGTGCCGGTGCCGGCACAGGGCGCCGGGGCCGGGCAGGGCAGCTGCTGCGGGTGTCCGCCGCCGCGACCCGGGTGCGCCCGGCGCAGGGGCCGGGCCGGCGGCTGTGCGTGGCGGCCGTGGTGGACGGCAACGCCCGGCTGTGGTTCGAGGACGTCACACGGAACGGGTGGGACCATTCCACGGTTCTCGCGTGACGACGGGCGCTGACACGTCGTCAACAACCCTTGAAGCACCAGGAATTCACGTACGACGACTGGCGCACCACAGATCCCGACCGGTATGTCATGACACTGTCATCGTCGGCTCTCCGTGCCGGAAGTGAAGGGAAACCCCCCGTGCGCCTGCGCCCCCTGCGCGTCCTGTGCTGCGCCACCGCCCTGGCCCTGTCGCTGCCCGCCCTGCTCCCGGGCACGGCCTCGGCGGCGGTGCCCACCTCCGCGGTCTATCTGCAGAACTACTCGACCGGCCTGAACGCGGCCGACAGCGGCGGCACCGTCGCCGCGCACAATCCCAAGGGCAACGAAGACCACCAGCAGTGGACGCCGGTCGCGGTCGGCGGCGGCTACCAGCTGCAGAACGCCGACGAGTCCGGCACCTGCCTCGGCCGCAGCGGCACCTCGGCCGTCACGGCCTCCTGCGGTGCTGTCGGCACCACCTGGACGATCACCGCCGGCGCCGACAGCACGTACACCGTCTCCGTCCCCGGCACCTCCCAGTACCTGACCGGCTCCTCCTCGGACTCCGGCGCCGTCCAGCTCGGCTCCGCCGGCGATCTCGCCCGCTGGTACCTCACGCCGGTCTCCTACGCGACCACGGCGATGCCCTCCGCCGACACCCGCACCCTGGACCAGGTCACCTTCCTGACCGCGCACAACGCCTTCGCCAACGGCGCCGACGGCAACTTCGCCTCGTTCCCGGTCAGCCTCTTCCCCAACCAGAACTACGGCGTCAGCCGGCAACTGGCCGACGGCGTCCGGGGTTTCATGCTCGACGACTACACCGTCTCCGGTCAGGCGGTGCTGTGCCACAACAGCTGCGACGGCGTCAGCAGCCCCGTCCCGCTCGCCACCGACCTGCAGCGCATCGTCGACTTCCTCAAGGCCAACCCCGGCCAGTTCGCCACCGTCTTCCTGGAGGACTACGCCTCCTCCGACGTGCTGAAGTCCTCCCTCGCCTCCGTCAGCGGCCTGTACGACGTGCTGTACCGGCCCGACCAGGAGGGCGTCGCCACCAAGGGCTGGCCCACCATGGCCGACCTGGCCGCCCGCGGCAAGCAACTGCTGATCTTCAGCGACCGCACCCGGGCGAGCGACACCGCGAACGGCTGGAGCACCCGTGACGCCTTCGGCGTGATGTACCAGCGCGAGTGGACCGTGGAGAACTACTGGTCCATGGGCGGCGGGCTCGGCGACTCCGACTGGTCCTGCTACAGCCGCTGGGGCACGAGCAGGCCGCTCACCACGGATTCCGCCGCGTTCCACCCGCTGTTCGTGATGAACCACTTCCGCGACTACACGATCTCCTCCACCGCCCAGACGGACAACGGCAAGCTCCTCAACCGCGCGCAGAACTTCTGCACGCCCGCCGCCCGCAAGAAGCCCAACTACCTGGCCGTGGACCGCTACGACCTCGGCTCGCCCACGCCGCTGAGCACGGTGGGCACCCTCAACACGTACGTCCTCGCGCCGGGACAGTGACGGCCGGCGGCCGGGGCGGCGTCACTCCATCGACTCCACGACGCGGTCGAGAGTCCGCCGCCCCATGCCGCTCATCGTCGGATTGCTCTCGGCGTAGTACCAGACGACACCCATCGCCTGTTCGAACGCCCACGCCTTGCCGCGCTCCCACTCCAGATCGTCACAGGCCAGCGCCCGCCGGAGCACGTCCCGCGGGCCCGGCTGCAACAGGTGCCAGGCACCGACCAGATCCAGCGCGGGGTCGGCCGGGCCGAAGCCGCCGGTGTCGAGTACGCCGCCGAGCCGGTCTCCCGCGACCAGTACGTTGCCGGGAATCAGGTCGCCGTGGCTCATCACGTCGGCACCCGTGCGCGGAAGCTCCCGGAAACACTTCCACATCTCGCGCAGCCGGGGCACGTCGAGCAGCCCCTCGCTCTGCTCGAAACACTGCGCCATCCACGCGTCGTGGTGAGCGAGAACGCCACCACGGCCGTCGCCGCCGAAGCGCCGCCCCCGCGTCTCGGCGGCCCGCAGGTCTGCGATGAAGGCCGCGAGGTCCTCGGCGAAAGCGTCCGACCCGCTCACGTCCGCGTCGAAGGCGACCGTGCCCGGCAGCCATGTCTGGACCGACCACGGCAGGGGGTAACCCGCTCCAGGCTGGCCCAGGGCGACGGGTTCCGGGACGGGGAACCGGGACACCTGTGCCAGCTCCGCGCTCGCCCGGGCTTCCCGTTCCAGGACCGCCAGCGCCTCGCCGGCATCCGCCAGGCGCAGGGGGAAACGCGCGGAGAGGCCGTCGCCGATGCGGAAGACGGCGTTGACCGTGCCGGTCGACGCCACGCGTCGGACCGCCCTGCCGCTCCACTGGGGGAACTGCTCCTGGATCAAGGCCGCGACGAGCTCGGCGGGCACGTCCACTTGGTCATCGTGCATGGTCCTCTCTACCGGCCCGCCAGGGTCCCGATCAACCGGGATTTCCCCGGCCGCCACGGCGTACGTCACGGGCTGTCGCCCGTCCAGTCGAAGCGGCGGCCGTCCTGGGGGCGCGGTCGGTACAGGGCGCGTCCGCCCGGGCCGTAGCGGCCTATCTCGGTGTCCAGCGCGACGCCTTCGCGCAGGTCGTCGTGGGGGCGGTCGGTGACGTCCAGGAGCAGCCCGTCGAGCGGACCGCCCACCAGTTCCACGTAGGTGCGGTCGGGGCGGGGTGCGGCGTCGTCGTGGTCGGCACCGTAGACCCGGCCGCGCATGAACTCCGTCTCATCCATGGAGGAAGCCTCGCATCCGGCACTGACAGTGGCCCGGTGTCCGGATCATCCCCCAGGAGTGGCCGTATCCTGCTGCCGACCGCTCGCGCCCGCAGGGTGCCGCGGTGACGGGGTGGCGGGAGACGGGGGAGGACGCGCGTGCAGCCACTTCAGGCCACGGATCCGGGCACGGTCGGCGGTTTCCCGCTGCTGGCACGGCTCGGCGCGGGCGGTATGGGGCAGGTGTACCTGGCCCGTACGCCGTCCGGGCGGCCGCTCGCCGTGAAGACGATCCGCGCGGATGTCGCCGCGGCCACCGACTTCGAGGCGCGCTTCGCCCGCGAGATCCGCAACAGCGACCGCGTCCGCTCCCCGTGGACGGTGTCCGTCGTGGACTTCAGCCCGCCGGGCCGGCGTCCGCAGTGGCTGGCGACGGAGTACGTCGCCGCGCCGTCCCTCGCCGACTGGGTGGCCGCCCACGGACCGCTGCCGCCCGACGCCCTGTTCGCCCTGGCCGGCGAACTCGCCGCCGCCCTGGCCGCGGTGCACGCCTGCGACCTGACCCACCGCGACCTCAAGCCGTCCAACGTGCTGCTCGCCCGCGAGCGGCCGATACTCATCGACTTCGGCATCGCCCGCGCCACCGACGACTCCCGGCACACCCGCACCGGCGGCGTGATCGGCTCACCCGGTTACCTCCCGCCCGAACAGGCCGTGCACGGAGCCGTCGGCGCCGCGGGGGACGTCTTCTCCCTGGGCGCCGTCCTGGCCTTCGCCGCCAGCGGTCACGGTCCCTTCGAGCAGCCGGGCGAGGAGGTCTCGGCGGCGTCGCTGCTGTACCGCATCGTGCACGAACCGCCGCGGCTGGAGGGACTGCCGGAGGCGCTGCTGACCGTGGTGCGGCGCTGTCTGGCCAAGCAGCCCGAACTGCGGCCCGGCGACGAGGAGCTCACCGCCCTGTTGCCGCGCAGGCAGGGGCCCGGCGGCTGGCAGCGGGCGCTGCCGCCGGGGCTGGCCGACGACATCGCGGCCCGCGCGGCACGGGCGGACCGCCTGGTCGCGGGACCTGGCGCCGACGCCCCGCCGCCGGGTTTCGGACCGGTCGTCGAAAGCCGGCCGGCCGTCGAAAGCCGCCCGTACGCGCTCCCCGTCGCCCCGTACGCGCTCCCCGTCGCCCCGTACGCGCCCCCCGTCGCCCCGGACGCCCACTCCCCCACCCCGCGCTCACCACGCCCCCGCGCCCCGTGGATCGTGGCCGCCATGGCCGTCGGCGCCGCAGCGGTCCTGGGCGTGGTGCTGCTGAACGGCGGCTCCGGGCAGGCCGACGACAAGGGCGGCACGACGGCGTCGCCGAAAGTCTCCGCCGCGTCCGAGCGGCTGTCCTCGGCGTGGGCGGGCGTCTGGACCGGGAAGGGCCCCGGCAATCCCGACGCCGACGGTCAACTCCAGCCGCGCACCTCGTCGTTCGTCGTGACCCTCACCCTGCACGCCGTCGCCCGCGGACAGACCGCGGGCAAGCAGGTCAGCAATGTCACCGAGGCCGGCACCGGGCGCGAGGTCGGCTGCACCGAAGCCCTCGAACTGCGCGATCTCCAGGGCTCCACGGCGACCTTCGAGGCGATCACCAGTCACCCCACCGACCGTTCGGCCACCTCGCTGCAGTGCGAGAAGGGTCATGTGTACGTCGTCCAGCTCACCGACGACGACACCATCACGCTCGGCGAGGAGGGCGCCCAGACCGCCGGCGCGCCCGGCGAACTGCACCGGACGGGCGGCTCGCCGTGAGACCTCAGCCCTCCCAGCGGGCGACGGCGTGCACCGCGGCCGCGGCGGCGGTGCCGAGGACGGCGCCGGCGACGACGTCGCCCGGGTAGTGGACGCCGGTGTGGATCCGGGAGTAGCCGACCGCGCAGGCCAGCAGGCCCAGCGGGACGGTCGCGGCCGGGAACGTGGGTCCGACGGCGGCGGCGAAGGCCACCGCCGAGGCGGTGTGGCCGGAGGGGAACGACGCGGACGCCGGCATGGGCACGTGCCGTCCCGGGAAGGGCGAGTCCGCGTCGCGGCGGGGTCGCGGCCGGCGGACGAGGCGCTTGCCGAGGAGGTTGGCGGAGGTGGAGGCGACGCCGATGGCCGCGAGGCCGAGCGCGGCGGCGCGGCGCGGACGGCCGGGGCTCAGCGCGAGGAGTCCGGCGATCACGAACGAGATCTTCGAGTGGTCGGCCGCCGCGGACAGCCGCCGCAGCGCCGAGTCCAGTGCCGGGGTTCTGGTGACCGTCACCGCCTCGTACAGCGCCTGGTCGAGGCTGACGAGGTCGTGCAGCAGGCCGCGGGGGTCCCGCTGTCGTCGCGGCGGACGGTCAGGCATCGGTGTGCTCCTCGGTCTTGCGGCGGGTGCGGGGGGTGCGGCCGAACGCGAGCCGGACGACACGCCGCCAGTCCACGGACGGTGCCACGTACGGCGCGCCGGGCCGGTGGCGCGGCACCCGCACCCGCAGCGCGCCGGGGCGCACCGTGCAGACGACGGGCGGGGGCAGGGTGAGCGCCTCTCCGTCGACGGCCACCGGGACGAGTGTGCCGTCGGCGTCGACCACCACGCGACGTGACGTCAGGGACGTAATGCTACTGGCCCGTTCGCCGCGCAGGGCGACTTCGGCGGCCTGTGCCGCGCTTTCGACGCGGACGGCGATCACGCCGAGTGTGCCGCCGTCGAGGCGCGGTCTGCGTCCGCCGCCCAGGGGGTCGGCGCGGGCGTAGGGGTTGTTGCTGACGAGCACGGTGTGCGGGGCGTGCAGATGCTGGTCGTCGGTGCGCACGTCCAGGGTCGCGCCGGCCTCGCCTGCCAGGAGGTCCGGGAGCTGGTCGAGGGCGGTGGCCGCCTTGGCGTCGCGGTAGTCGGGGCTCTGCACGATCTCGGCGTACGTGCCGAAGGAGACGGTGTTGACGAACGGAAGCCCGGAGACGTCCCCCAGGTCCACGCGGAGTTCCACGCCGTCGCGCAGCGCGTCCAGGCCCGCGGCCGGGTCGTCGCGGTCCAGGCCCAGGTCCATGGCGAAGTGGTTGCGGGTGCCGGCGGCCAGGACCAGGAACGGCAGGCCGTGCTCGGCGGCCACGTTCGCCACCAGGGCCTGGGTGCCGTCGCCGCCGGCGACGCCGAGCAGGTCCGCTCCCTCGGCCACGGCGCGGCGGGCCAGCGCCACCGGGTCGGGCCGGGTGTCGAGGTCGAGCAGGATCACGCGGGCGCCGAGCGCCTCGGCGCGCTCCACCAGCCGGTGCCGGGCGACCTTGCCGTCCCCGGACCGCGGGTTCATGATCAGCACCGGCCGGCGCGGCGGGCGGGCCGAGCGGGTCCGCATGCCGTGCGGGGCGCGCAGGCGGCGCAGTGCGCTTCGGGCGCAGGCCAGAGCCGCGGCCCAGAACGCGAAGGCGGCGACGGCCGTGGCCCACAGGCCCGAGACGGCGTACAGGACCAGGACGGCCACGGGGGCCGCCAGTGCCACGAGGGCGCCGAGTACCCGTGCCGCTCCGCGCCGGGTCAGCACCCACCAGACGCCGGCGCCGGTGACGGCGAGTCCGGCCAGGCCGAGCAGCAGAACCAGCCACTGGGTGGCGCCGGTCAGTACGGCCCCGACGGCGCCGCCCACGCACAGCAGGGAGAGGCGGGCCAGGGCGCGGGCCGCCACCGTCTCCTTGCGGGCGCCTCTCGGACCGGTTTCGCGGGTGGCGTTCATGATGATCGGAGAGCCTCTCGGGAGGTCCGTACGGCGGACTCGATTGAACCAAACGCGGGGCGCGGCGGGACCGAACGCGGGCGTGGCGTGAAGCCTTCTTCCCCGTGGTCGCGCAACCTCACCTTTTCCGCGACCTGCGGCCCCGTGGCGCCTGGCCCTGCTCACCCAGACCGACTCCGCCTGCCGAGAGGGTCGCCGGCCGCCGGTCCCCTCCCGGGACCGGCGGCTTCGCCCTGCCCGGGTGCGGCCGGGACACCCGGGACAGATGATCCATCCCTATATTACTGAACCGTAACCTTCCGAGGGCTACCCCCGGTAACACGGGCGTCGTACGGTCCTGACACTTCGTCTAATTGCGGTGCGCGGCTGCGGAGGACGACCGCGGTCCCGTGCCGCCGGGCCCTGCCCCACAGGGCCGTCGACCACCCGAGCCGCAGTTCCAGGCTCGGCCTCCCCCAGCCCCGGAGGTCCGCCATGCCCCAGTCCGCCCGTCTGCTGGCCGTCGCCGTGACGACCGCCGCCTGTCTCGGTGCCACCGCCCTGCCCGCAGCGGCCCAGCAGTCCGACGCCGTGGTGTCGCGAGGCGTCACGATCCCGGAGTTCTACAACCCGCCCGCCGACCTGCCCGCGGCCAACGGCGCCCTGATCCGCAGCGAACCGCTGCCCCTCGCGCTGAGCCTGCCGGGCCTGGACGGCCCCCTGCCGGGCACCGCCACCAGACTGATGTACAAGTCCACCGACTCCAACGGGCAGCCGATGGCGGTCACCGGCGCCTACATCGAACCCACCGCCGCCTGGAAGGGCACCGGAGCACGCCCCTTGGTGGCCGTCGCGCCCGGCACGATGGGACAGGGCGACCAGTGCGCCGCCTCCCTCGGCCTGGAACACCCGCTGCAGATCAACGGCCAGACGGTGTCGATCGGTTACGAGGACCTGGCGATCTACCGCCTGCTGGCGCGGGGCGTCGCCGTCGTCGTCACCGACTACGCCGGGCTCGGCGCCACGGACCACCTGCACACCTACGTCAACCGGGTCGACGAGGCCCACGCCGTCCTCGACGCCGTCCGCGCCGCCCGCTCACTGAGCGGGACCTCGCTCACGCCCGACTCTCGCGTGGCCCTGTTCGGCTACAGCCAGGGCGGCGGAGCGACCGCGGCCGCCGCCGAACTCCAGCCCGGCTACGCCCCCGACGTCACCCTCGCCGGCACCTCCGCGGGCGCCCCGCCCGCCGACCTGGTCGCCGTCACCAAGGCCATCGACGGCAGTGAACTGGCCGGCGCCCTCGGCTGGTCCGTCAACGGCTTCCTGCAGTCCGACCCCGCCCTCCGGCCGATCGCCGACGCCCACCTCAACGCGGCCGGGCAGGCGGCGCTCAAGGACCTGTCGACGATGTGCGTCGGTGACGCGATCTTCGCCTACGACCATGCGCGCAGCACCAGGTGGACCACCGACGGCCAGTCCCTCAGCGACATCATCCAGCAGGAGCCGACGCTGAAGGCCTTCCTGTCCGAGCAGCGCATCGGCACCCTGGAGCCGGCCTCCCCGGTGCGCGTGGCCACCGGCACCAGCGACAACCTCGTACCGCACGCCCAGGCCCGGCAACTGGCCGCCGACTGGTGCGCCAAGGGAGCCGACGTGACCTACAAGCCGGTCTCCCTGCCCGACCTGGGCAGCGCGCTGATCAACCACTTCACGCCGCTGCTCACCGACCAGGGCGACGCGATCTCCTGGCTGACCGACCGCCTCGACGGCAAGCCCGTCACCTCCAACTGCGCCGCCCTGCCCCTGCTGCCCTGAGCCGCCGGAGCCCGCCCGCTCACCCCTGCGTGGCGTGCGTGTGGCTGTGGGACGCCTCGGGCGCGCAGTCGCGGTGCCGGTCCCTGAGGTCGCGCCGCCAGTCGTGGACGGCCAGGCCCAGCGCGCAGAGCATGGGCACGATGCCGGAACCGACCGCCAGGGCCACGGCGGAGCGGTAGTCGTGGGCGTGGGCGGACAGCACCACGTAGAACAGGCCGGGCAGTGCGGCGGTGCCCACGGCACCGCCGAGGCGCTGCCCGGTCTGCAGGGCCCCGCCGGCGGCTCCGGCCATCCGCACCGGCACGTCCCGCAAGGTCATGGTGACGTTCGGGGAGATCACGCAGCCGCTGCCCAGGCCGCCGAGGAGCAGCGCGGGCAGGGCCAGCCAGGGGGCGCTGTCGGCGGGCGCCCAGCGCAGGATCAGTGCCGTCCCGCCGAGGCCCAGCACCACGGCCAGCAGCCCGCACACCGTCAGCAGCCTGCCCAGCCGCTGCACCAGCCGGCCGGCGATGGCCGCGGCGGCCGCCGATCCGATGGCGAACGGCGTCACGGCCAGCCCGGAACGCAGCGGCGAGTAGCCGAGACCGTTCTGGAAGAACAGCGCGAAGACCAGCCACACCCCGCTGAAGCCCACGAAGTACAGCGCGGCGATACCGGCCCCGACGTCGTACCCCCGTGTCTCGGTGGCCAGCCGCGGATCCAGCAGCGGACGGCCCTCGCGGGCCGCGACCCGCGGCTCCCACCGTGCGAACGCCGCCAGGAACGCGGCGCCCACCAGGAAGAGCCACCACAGCCGCCGCACCCCGCCGGACTCGGCCAGCACGAGCGGCAGCATCAGCGCCAGCACCCCGCAGCCGAGCAGGACCACGCCGCCGAGGTCCAGCTTCTCCCGGCGGCCCGGCCTGGTCCTGGGCAGCAGCCGGATGCCGAGGACCAGCGCGAGCACGCCGACCGGCACGTTGACGTAGAAGATCCAGCGCCAGCCGTCGGGGCCGTCGGCCAGTTTCAGGATCAGACCGCCCACGACGGGGCCCACCGCGCTGGAGACGCCCACGGTCGCGCCGAACAGACCGAAGGCGCGGCCGCGTTCGGCTCCCCGGAACATCTGCTGGATCAGGGCGGAGTTCTGCGGCGCCAGACAGCCCGCCGCCAGTCCCTGCGCCAGCCGGGCCGCGACGAGGAAGGCGATGGTGGGGGCCGCGCCGGCCGCCGCGCTGCACAGCACGAACGCGGCCAGGGCCAGCAGGAAGATACGGCGTCTGCCGACCGCGTCGCCGATCCGTCCGGCCGTCACCAGGACCAGCGCGAACGCGAGGGCGTAGCCGGATACCACCCACTGGATGGCCGGTGCGCTCGCGTGCAGGTCGCGCTGCATGGAGGGCAGCGCCACCGCGACGATCGTCACGTCCAGCAGGCTCATGAAGCCGGCCACCAGCGTGACCCACAAGGCCCGCCACCGCCGCGGATCGTCCGTCTGCCCCGGCCGGGCGTCCTTCGCCCGGCCTGTGTCCACCCGTGCGTCCGATGCCACCTGGCCTCCCGCCGCGCCGCGCGTCAGCCGGCGGCCTGGTCGACGCGCAGCCGCACCTGCTCCTCCAGCCGCTCCAGGCTCCGGTCCAGGGCCTCGCACGCGGCCCGCTCCCCGGGGTCGTGCTGGTCCTCGAAGAACGACAGGTGGACGGTGACCTCACTGGTGGCGTTGTCGGTCCCGGCGACCTGGAGCCAGCCCGCGTAGCTGCCGTCCTGCCGGGTGCCCCACTCCAGCCGCATCTGCTCCGGACGCGGGCGCAGCAGCGCGGGGGTGTCCTGGTCCGTGTCGTCCTCGTGGACGGTCACGGCCGGGGGATCCTCGGGCCGTACGTGCAGCGCGTCCGGCAGCCAGGTCTCCAGCTGGTCGACGTTGGCCGCCTGGTCGAAGACGTGCTCGGGCAGCGCGGGCATCGTGCGGGAACGCTCGTATTCGGTCATCACTCATCGTCCCTGTCCGTGGCGTCGTACAAGCCCACGCGTGCCCGTTTTGTCGCGGTGGAATCCCCCGCACCGACGGATCAGCGCAGCAGCCGCCGCTTCGAGCTCGCCAGCACGACCAGCCCGGCGACCAACAGGACCGTGCCGGCCACGGCGGGCCACAGGGTCGTGCCGGTCTCGGCCAGGTCACCGCCCTGGACCGCCTGCGGGGTGGTCTGGGAGGCGGCGATCGGCGCGTTCGCGGTGGCGTCCGTGGCCTGCGGCTGCGCCGTGGTCGAGTCGTCGCCGGCATTGCCCTGCGCGGGAGCGGACGCGGTGCTCCTGTCGGGTGAGGTCGACGTGTAGACGCGGGGCGCGTCGCTGCCGGCGGTGGGCCGTCCGTCGTTCGCCGGCTCGGTCTGCGGGGCGGCGGTCGTGGGGGCCGCCGTCTGCTCGCCCGTGCCGTCCGCGGGCGGCTGGGTGGCGGGGGACGACTGCGCGGGCTGCTCGTCGGTGGGCTGCTCGCTCGGCTGCTGCGACGGCTCGTCGGTCGGGTTGTCCGACGCGCTGTCCGTGGGCGCGTCGCTCGGCTGCTGGGTTGGCTGCCCACTCGGCTGCTCACTCGGCTGCTCGGTCGGGGGCTGGGAGGCTCCGTCGTCCGAACCCGCGCCGCACTGCCGGCCGTCGTTGATGCAGTCGACCATCTGCCGCATCAGGCCCTCGTCGAAGACGTTGATGAAGTCGCCGTGGTCGGTGACCGGCTTGTGCAGCTGCTCCGGGAAGGAGTCCACCGCGAACAGCGGGGTCGTACGGCCCCCGTCCTGCAGGCTGGGCGCGTCGACGTCGTAGACGATGCGCTGGACCAGCTGGGGAATGGGCTTGAAGCCGTCGGGGCAGTTGCCGGAGGCGTCGGCGAAGGCCACGTGGGTGCGGTGGTTGGCGCTGTCGATGTTGCGGCCGTCCCAGCAGCTCTGGAAGCGGAAGGTGCGCACCACGTCGCTGCCCTGCGGGCACAGCGGGTACTTGTCCTTCAGCTGCCGGTCCTCGAACCCGGTGCAGCTCCACGAGGCGTTCGCGTTCGCGGTGCCGTTGACGAAGGCTTTGGCGTCGCCGGTGATGATGCGCAGGAAGCGGGGCATCGCCGTCACCTCGCCGCGCGGGTTGCCGATGAAGGTCAGCGTGACCTCCTTGGGGGTGACGATCTTGCCGGCGTTGCCCTCGATGCCGCCGCCGGGCGAATTCGCGTCCCGCTCCTGCGTGCCGTTCTGCAGGCGCAGCACCGGCCAGTAGTACGTCGACTTGTCGCCCTGGTCGGCGCAGCTGGTGTCGGCGTTGGCGAGGTCGTCGTCGCTGGCGAAGGCGTTGTTGGACTGGTTGCCGACGTAGTCGTGGAAGTGGTGGGCACCGTTGGAGACACCCGGGGCGACGATCACGTTGTCCGAGTTGAACAGGCCGCCCGCGTTCACCCCGCAGCTGCTGGTGAAGGAGCCGCTGGAGGCGAACGTCTTCAGGTCCGGGGCCGGGGAGTTGGGCTGCACGGTGGTGATGTCGGCGTAGTCGGCCGCGACGGGGCCGTTGCCGGCCTGACCGCCGTTGCCCGGGGCGCCGCTCTGCCCGCCCTGCGTGCCGGTGGAGGCGTCCGCGGTGCGCAGGGTGCACGCCGCGAGGGAGTCGAGGCCCTGGGGGCGGTCGGCGACCCGGTCCACTGCGTCGGCGATGCCGTCCAGGGTCTGCGTCCGCTTCTCCTTCAGCGGGTTCATGATGGTGTCGTCGGTGAAGCCGCTGTCCTGCCGCTGGGCCTGGGTGGCGGACTGCAAGCGCTGGTAGGCCTCCGCTATCTGCTGGTCCAGAGCGGCGAGTTGCCTGTCGACGTCGGCCTTCGCCTCCTCCGGCACCTGGGTCAGCTTGCTGCCCACGTCCGGGCAGTCGATCGTGCCGCCCATCGCGCTGAGGGTCGTCGGCTGGGCCGCGCCCGAACCACTCTCGGTGGCCGAGGCGTAGACGTTGACGCCGACCAGTCCGGCTCCGCCCAGGATCAGGGCGAAGGCGGCGATGGTCGCGCGGCGCGGGCCGGTTGGGCGTCGGCGCGTGGTGCGTCCCACGAGAGGTCTCCTACGGGTCAGGGCGGTCGGGCATGGAAATCCCTCGCCCCATACGGACGCCGGCACCCCTGTGTTCAATCGCCTCACGGATTCTTATGAATCTCTCAGGAGGCGCAGGTCCCGGCAGGCGCGCTCGCGGTGTGCCGATTGCCCTCGCCCCGGCAGGGAACCCGGTGGCTGCCGTCGTACGCCTACGTCTGGAGATCGTCATGAGTCTGTTGCGCGTTGCCGGCCGCCCCATGCTCGCCTCGATGTTCGTCGCCGGCGGTCTGAACTCGCTGACGTCCCCCGAGGACGTCGCCCCGGTCGCCGAGCGGGTCGTCCAGCCGGTGACCGAGCGTGTCGAGGCGCTTCCCGACCGCACCGAGCAGGTGGTACGGCTCAGCGGTGCCGTACAGGTGGCGGCGGGCGTCCTGCTGGGGCTCGGGCGGATGCCGCGGCTGGCCGCGCTGGCCATCGCGGGCACGCTGGTGCCGACCACGCTGGCCGGGCACCGCTTCTGGGAGGCGGAGGATCCCCAGGAGCGGGCCCAGCAGCGCATCCACTTCCTCAAGAACCTGTCCATGCTCGGCGGTCTGCTGATCGCCGCCGACGACACCGGCGGCGCGCCGTCGCTGTTGTGGCGCGGCCGGCACGCCGTCCACGACGTGCGTCGTGACGCCCAGCTGGTACGGCGCACCGCCCGCGCCACCGCCCGTCCGGCGTCGGCAGCCGGCGGGGTCAGGGCCAAGCTGCCCGTCTGAGGGCGGGTGCCCGTCAGGTCCGCGCCAGTTCCGCCACCTCGGCCGGCGTCAGCGTCCTGCCGTACACGCGGAAGTCGTCGACGGCGCCCCTCAGATACGGGTCGGCGTACTGCGACCTGCCGAGGTACGCGGCCGGGATGTGGTTGCCGAAGCGGCGCGGTTGCACGGTGACGGCGCCGTTGCGGCCCGCTTCCCGGCCGTCGACGTAGAGCACGGCCGTGTTCGCGCCGTAGGTGACGGCCACGTGTGTCCAGCGGTCGGTGGGCAACGGGGCGGCGTCGATGCGCTGTTCGGCTCCGCCGCCGGCCGCGGTGATGGCGTAGCGCAGGCTGCCCGCGTCGCTGCGCGGGGTGAGGAACATGTTGGCGGTGACGCCGGTGCCGAAGTCGAAGACGCGCGTCCAGTAATCGGGTTGGCCGTCGAGCCTGACCCAGGTGGCCACCGAGTACGCGGACGCGCCGGCCAACAGGTCCGCGGCGAGGGCGACGTGGCCGTTGGTGCCGTCCAGCGCGACGGCGCCTCCGGTGTGCCCGGCGGTCCAGGTCGCGCCGCCGGCGAGAGTGGCGGCCTTGCCGTTGCCGGTCGCGTCGGCCGCCGTGGTGCCAAAGGTCTCGTCGAAGGGGTGCCAGGCGGCGAACTGCGGCGGCGGTGAGGGGGGTTCGCCGGTGAGCCAGTAGACGTCGTAGTGCTGGTGGTGGACGCGGGCGACGGGCAGCAGGGTGACGGTCTCGTCGTCGGCGCGGGCGGTGAAGCGCAGGGGGTCGGCGGAGGTCTGGCGCAGGGTGGTGGTGTCCAGGCGTCGCAGCCAGGGGTCGGCGCGGTCGCCGTAGGCTCCGGCGAGGACGACGGGGCCGTGCAGGACCGCCTGGACGTCGGGGTCGTCCGGGGTGGCCTCGGTCCTGGTGCGCAGGGGCAGGATGATCTCGACGCGGTCGCCGGTGCGCCAGGCGCGGTCCAGGGCGAACCGGCTTCCCGGCGTCGGACGGTCGGGCGGCGTCCGGCCGTTGACCTTGACCCGGGCGCCCTGGGCCCAGGACGGGATGCGGACCAGCAGACGGTGCTCGGCGCGTCCGGCGACGACGGTCAGCGTGGTGGAACCCTGGTCGGGCAGCCGGGTGGTCTGCCGCCAGGTGATGCCCTTGTCCCGCCAGTTCACTTCGGAAGGGATGAACAGGTTGACCAGGAGCCGGTGTTCGTCGTGGGTGTAGACGGTGTCGGCGAACTTCGCCTGGGTCTCCATGCCGGTGCCGTGGTCGCAGGAGAAGTTGTCGTAGTCGGTGGAGTAGGCGTCCGGGTCCGTGCCCATGAACGACGGCTGCTGCTTGAAGGAGGCCGGCCCCAGGCCGGTGTAGTAGATGTTGAAGCCGTGGGCGGAGTCGGGGTCCTGTTCGCCGAGCATCTGGTTGAACAGGGTGCGCTCGTAGTAGTCGAGCAGGTCGGTGCGGTCCGGGGCGTGCAGGTGCAGCAGCCGGGTGAGCTTGAGCATGTTGTAGCTGTTGCAGTTCTCGCAGGTGCCGTTGGACAACTGCCCCGCGATGACGTCGGGTTCGTGGAAGGCCTCGCCGTTGCTGTTGCCGCCGATGACGTAGGTGTGGTGGTCGGTGACGATCCGCCAGAAGTTCTCGGCGACGGTGCGGTAGCGGTCGTCCAGGCCCTCCTCCCACAGGCGCAGGGCGCCGACCATCTTGGGGATCTGCGTGTTGGCGTGCAGTCCGGCGAGGCGGTCCTCGTTGCGGGCGAGCGGGTCGAAGACGCGGGCGTGGGTGAAGCGTTCGGCGACCTGGAGCCACTTGGCGTCGCCGGTGAGGGCGTGCAGGTCGGCGAGCACGTCGTTCAGGCCGCCGAACTCCGTCTCCAGCACGCGCTGCATCTGCTCGTACGACAGCCTCGCCGTGCGCCGGTCGACCCAGTCGCCCGTGCGCAGCACCACGTCGAGGGCCTGCTCGTCGCCGGCCAGGCGGTACTGGTCGACGAGCCCGGCCATGATCTTGTGCAGGGTGTAGTACGGCGCCCACACCCCCGTGCCGGCCTCCAGACGGTCGAAGAAGCTTTCGGGGAACGCGGAGAGGTAGCCCTGGCCGAATCCCGCCGCGGGCGAGGCGGCCTGGCAGTCGGCGAGCGCGGCGACGAGCCCGCGGCCCTTGGCACGCAGGGCGGTGTCGCCGGTGTTGGCGTAGGTCAGGGCGAGGCCGGAGAGCAGGTGGCCGGTGGAGTGGCCGCGCAGTTCGACGTCCGGGGCCTCCCAGCCGCCGCAGGGCCGGGCGGTGCTGGGCAGGCCGACGTTGCGGCGGAAGGTGTGCAGCAGGCGGTCGATGTCCACGAAGACCAGGTAGGCGGTGTTGCGGCGCTGGTTGTCGCGGAAGGGGCCGGGAAGCAGGGTCACGTCGGCGAGCGGGAAGGGGCGTACCCGCGTCGGCGGGGAGGGGGCCGTGGCGGCGCGGGCGGGGGTGCCGGGCGTCAGGGTGAGCGTGGCGGCCGCTCCGGCGGCGCCGGCGAGGAAGGGGCGTCTGCCCAGGGGTGCGGTCATGGTGGCCTCCGCATGTCGACGGCGTGGGCGGGGAGTCCCGTTCCCCGCCCGGCAAACCGCTGTTCGAGATACCGGATGTGGTGCGACATGCCGTGCGGGACTCCACGCTAGAGGCTCGCCCCGTGATGTCAACGGCGCCTTTCGGGACGTGAGTTCACCGACCCGGCGAGCGCTCCCACGCCGCCATGGCGCGGCTCCGCCCGGGACGCGGAGTCGAAGCCTCCGTCGAACGGAGGCCCCCACCTGCACTCCCCCGCACGGTTGCTCCTCGGATGCGCACGTCGCAGTTGCGTCGTCCTGTCCCATCCGATTGGGCCCCGAGCGGCGAGGTCCCGGACGCGGGGGGGGGGGGGGGGGGGCCCGGGCGGGCGCCGCCGGGGGG